>NZ_PSWJ01000031.1:0-37074 GCF_002932775.1 Rathayibacter sp. AY1B8
GGGCGGGGCTAGGGTCGAGCCGTGAGCAGGATGGGTGAAGTCGCGGCAGGCGGCGGGATGCGCGGAGGGGCGCGCGGCGGGAGGATCTCGAGCAGCGATCCGGACAGCCAGCGGGAGATCAACGCGGCGGCTCCGAAGGTCGACGACCTGCTCCGGCGCATCGCGGGACTCTTCCGCGACCACCACCCCAAGCTCACGCTCACCGTGATCCTCGTTCTCGTCGGCGCCGCCCTCACGGTTGTGCCGCCGCTCCTCACCCAGCTGGCCTTCGACCGCGGGCTCTTCCCGCCCGGCGGACGCCCGAACCTCCCGGTGCTGCTCGAGCTGGTCGGCGTCATGGTGCTGGTCTGGGCGTTCTCGGCGATCCTCGGCGTCTGGCAGACCTACCTCACCGCGACCGTCGGCAACACGGTCATGGGGGAGCTGCGCATCCGCCTCTTCCGCCACCTGCAGGCGATGGAGCTCGGCTTCTTCACCCGCACCCGCACCGGCGTCATCCAGTCGCGCCTCGCCAACGACGTGGGCGGCGTGGCCAACGTGCTCACGAACACCGTCTCGAGCGTGCTGGGCAACACCGTCACCGTGATCGCGGCCGTCGTCGCGATGCTCCTGCTCTCGTGGCAGATGACGATCGTCGCCCTCGTCCTCACTCCGGTGCTCGTCGTGGCCCAGCGCCGCGTCGGCCAGGTGAGGGCGCGCATCGCGACGAAGACGCAGGAGTCGCTGTCCGAGATGACCGCGATCACCCAGGAGACCCTGAGCGTCTCGGGCATCCTCCTGGCCAAGAGCTTCGGCCGCCAGGAGTCGGAGGTGACGCGCTACGCCGACGAGAACGGCCGCCAGATCGAGCTCCAGGTGCGGCAGCAGATGTCCGGCCAGTGGTTCTTCGCGATGGTGCAGATCTTCCTCTCGGTCATCCCCGTGATCGTGTACCTCGTGGCCGCCTGGCTGATCCTCGGCGGCACCACCGTCACCGCCGGGACCGTCGTGGCCTTCACCACCGTGCAGGCGCGCCTGATGTGGCCGCTCCTGGGCCTGATGCGCGTCGCGCTCGACCTGCAGACGGCCGGAGCGCTGTTCGCCCGCATCTTCGAGTACCTGGACCTGCGTCCGGCGATCACGGACAGGGCAGATGCACGCGAGGTCTCGGGCGAGCTCGGCCGGGTCGAGCTCGACGACGTCGTGTTCCGCTACCCCGACCAGGCGGAGGACGCGCGCCCGACGCTCGACCACGTCTCGGTCGCGATCGAGCCGGGCCAGTTCGTCGCCTTCGTCGGTCCCTCCGGCGCGGGCAAGACCACCATCTCGTACCTCGTCCCGCGCCTCTACGACGTGGCCGGGGGAGCGGTGCGCTTCGCCGGTACCGACGTGCGCGAGCTGCGGCAGGAGTCGCTCGTCTCGCACATCGGCATCGTCAGCCAGGAGACCTACCTCTTCCACGCGACGATCGGCGACAACCTCCGCTACGCCCGCCCGGACGCGACGCAGGAGGAGCTGGAGGCGGCCGCCCGCGCCGCGAACATCCACGCGACGATCACGTCGTTCCCCGACGGCTACGACACGCTGGTCGGCGAGCGCGGCTACCGGCTCTCCGGAGGCGAGAAGCAGCGGCTCGCGATCGCGCGCGTCCTGTTGAAGGACCCGGCGGTCCTCATCCTCGACGAGGCGACCAGCGCCCTCGACACCGTCTCGGAGCGGATCGTCCAGACCGCGCTCGACGACGCCGCCCGCGGCCGCACCACCATCGCGATCGCTCACCGGCTCTCGACCATCGTGTCGGCCGACGTCATCCATGTGGTCGAGGGCGGACGGATCGTCGAATCGGGCACCCACCGCGAATTGCTCGGCCTCGGCGGCCTCTACGCCTCGCTCTACGCACAGCAGACGGAGTCGGCCCTCCAGGGCTGAGCCGCGGATCGGCGGCCGGACTTCGCGGGGCTACTCGCAGCCGACGCCGTCTGAGTCGCCGGGCCCCGTGCACGACGTCGGCGGAGAGCACGTGCCCCTCCCGGTGGGGGAGGCGCACCAGTCTCAGCCGATGTCGTGCGCGCCGGAGGCGGTCACTCCACCGGCCGGTCCTCGAGCATCTGCTCCATCAGCGAGATCTCGGCCTCCTGGGCCTTCACGACGGAGGAGGCGAAGTCGGTGGCGACCGTCACGCGGCTCCGGGCGAGCAGCGCCTCGGCCATGTCGATCGCGCCGCGGTGGTGGGCGATCATCAGCTCGAGGAACATCCGGTCGAAGTCGCGGCCCGACGCGCTGCTGAGGGCGGTGATCTGGTCCGGTGTCGCGAGACCGGGCATGCTCGCGGGCACGACGCCGTCCTCGGTCCCCATCCCCATCGACGAGTGCTCGTCGGCGGCTCCGGCCAGGGTCGGCCGGCCCATCCAGGTCATCGAGGGCTCCGGAGCAGCCTGCGGCAGGCCCCACGAGTTCAGCCAGCCGAAGAGCTGCCCGGCCTGCTGCTGCTGGGTGAGCAGGATGTCCTTCGAGACGGTGAGGACCTCGTCGTCGGCGCTGCGCTCGCGGGCGATCATCGCCAGCTCGGCGCCCTGCAGGTGGTGCACCTGCATGTCGCGCGCGAAGCCCGCTTCGGCGCTGGCGCTCGAGGGCGTCGCGGCGGAGGCGAACGGAGCGAGCGCGCCGAAGAGGTAGCCGCCGGCCGCCCCGAGGAGGAGCGCGACCACGGCGACCGCGGCGACGAGGATCCGGCCCCTACTGCTTGCCGGGCGCATCGATCCCTCCGGTGCAGGGGGCGCCGGGCTCCGGAGCGCTCGAGGACTGCCAGAAGCGCTCGACGAAGGCGTCGATGCGGGGGTCCTCGGGCGAGTCGATCGCGACCTGGGCGTCCCAGGCGCTCAGCACGATGGGCGACTCGAGGCCCTCGTAGGGCGAGACGACGGAGTAGGTGTCGGGCATCGCGGCGATCAGCGCGTCGACCTCGCTCTGCGGGAGCTCGGGGTCGTAGGTGGCCCAGACGGCGCCGTGCTCGAGGTCGTGCACCGCGTTCTCGTTCGGGACGGGCTCGTCGTAGACGCCGCAGTTCATCCACACGGCGTTGTGCGGGCCGCCCGCCGGCGGGGTCTGCGGGTAGTCGACGGCGCCGGCGACGTGGGTGGCGTCGTTGTCGAAGGTCTGCAGGCCGTCGATCTCGCGCGCCTCGACGATCTGCTGGTTCCCGAAGACGGTGACCGCGACGATCCCGCCGACAGCGAGGACGGCCAGGGCCGACAGCGACCAGATCCAGATGCGGGAGCCGCGCTTGCGGCGGTCCTGCTCGCGCTTGTAGGCCTCGAGCTTCTCCTGTCGGGCGCGGTTCTTGGCGGACATCGTGTCTTTGGGCACGGCGGCGTCTCTCGTTCTGAGGGCGGAAGGCGCCTGTGGCGGGCGCAGGCGCCTGAGAGGCGCTCTCAGAGGATAACGAGCGAGGCTTCGGATCGGATCAATGCGCGGTCAGGGGGATCTCGATGCGCCCGCGGAGCGGGCCGCTCGATCAGCGGGATGCCCAACGGGCCCGCTCGATCCGCAGGATGCGCCGCCGCTCCGCTCAGGGGGCGAAGGTGAGCCAGAGCAGCAGTCCGTTCAGGACGATGAGGAAGACGGCGGCCAGAGCGGCGGCGAGGGTGGTGAACCAGCGGTTCGTCTGGTCGCCCATCAGGCGGCGGTCGCGGGTCAGGATCACGAGCGGCACGAGCGCGAAGGGGATGCCGAACGACAGGACCACCTGGCTGAGCACCAGCGCGCGCGTCGGGTCGAAGCCGATCGCGAGCACCAGGAGCGCCGGGATCAGCGTGACCAGACGACGGGCGACGAGCGGCACCCGCACCTGGAGCAGACCGTGCATGATCTCGGCCCCCGCGTACGCGCCGACCGAGGTCGAGGCGAGGCCGGAGGCGAGCAGGCCGACGGCGAACAGGGTCGCGACCACCGGGCCGAGCGCCGCTCCGATGGCCGCGTGGGCGCCCTCGAGGCTGTCGGTCCCGGCGACTCCCGCGAGGGAGTGCGCGGCGAGGAGCAGGATCGCGAGGTTCACGGTGCCGGCGATGGCGAGCGCGATCGTCACGTCGATCCGGGTGGCGACCAGGATCCTCCGGCGCGCGCCGACGCCCTCGACGTGGCCGAAGCGGTCGCGGGCGAGCGCGGAGTGGGCGTAGATCGCGTGGGGCATGACGGTCGCGCCGAGGATCGAGGCGGCGAGCAGCACCGACTCCGAGCCCTCGAAGCGCGGCACGAGACCGGCGACGGTCGCGCCCGCGTCCGGCGGATCGACGACCACGCCGACCGTGAAGCCGACGGCGATCAGCACCATCAGCGCCGTGATCACCCGCTCGAACGGCTGCGCCCCGCCCCGCGTCTGCACGAGCAGCAGCACCAGCGAGACCGCGCCGGTGACCACGCCGCCGGCCAGCAGCGGCAGTCCGAAGAGCAGGTTCAGCGCGATCGCGCCGCCGATCACCTCGGCCAGGTCGGTCGCCATCGCGACCGTCTCGGCCTGCAGCCAGTAGGCCCGGCGGCCCCAGCGGCCGCGCAGGCGGTCGCCGAGCAGCTCGGGGAGGCTGCGGCCGGTCATCAGGCCGAGCTTCGCCGAGAGGTACTGGATGAGCCAGGCCATCAGGTTGCCGAGCACCACCACCCAGACCAGGAGGTAGCCGAACCGGGCGCCGGCCGTCATGTTGCTGGCGACGTTGCCCGGGTCGAGGTAGGCGACTCCGGCGACCAGCGCCGGGCCGAGCAGGCGGAGGAGGTGGATGTCGGCCGGACGCCGCGGCGGTGCGGCGATCGGTGAGGTCATTCGGGGTCCGTTCCGGGTCGACGGCGGCGCTCGCGGACCCCCACGATAGGGCACCGGCGCGACCGGCGGCACTCCCCTCCCGAGACCGCTCCCTGTGCCTCCGCCCACCCCCGTCACACGCCGGGAGCCGGTTGCTACGCTGGCGGGATGAGCCTGGATCGCGCCCTTCCCGCACGCCCGGAGACCGGGATGGCCTACGCCGATTCGGTCCTCGACCTCATCGGCGACACCCCGCTGGTGAAGCTGGGCCCGGTCGCGGCGGGCGTGCAGGCGACCGTGCTGGTCAAGGTCGAGTACTTGAACCCCGGCGGCTCGTCGAAGGACCGCATCGCGACCCGCATCATCGACGCCGCCGAGCGCGACGGGCTGCTGAAGCCCGGCGGCACCATCGTGGAGCCGACCAGCGGCAACACCGGCATCGGCCTCGCCCTCGTCGCGCAGCAGCGCGGCTACCGCTGCGTGTTCGTGCTGCCGGACAAGGTGGGGGAGGACAAGCGCAACGTCCTCACCGCCTACGGGGCCGAGATCGTCGTGACGCCGACGGCCGTCGCTCCGGAGGACCCCGCCTCCTACTACTCCGTCTCGGACCGCCTCGCCCGCGAGATCCCCGGCGCCTTCAAGCCCAACCAGTACGCGAACCTCAACGGACCGCTCAGCCACTACGAGACCACGGGCCCCGAGATCTGGCGCGACACCGCCGGCCGGCTCACCCATTTCGTCGCGGGAGTCGGCACGGGCGGCACCATCAGCGGCGTCGGCCGCTACCTCAAGGAGGTGTCGGAGGGCCGCGTGCAGATCGTCGGCGCCGACCCCGAGGGCTCCGTCTACTCGGGCGGCGGCGGTCGCCCGTACCTGACCGAGGGCGTCGGCGAGGACTTCTGGCCGAGCGCGTACGACCCGAGCGTGGTCGACCGGATCATCGCCTCCAGCGACGCCGAGTCGTTCGCGATGACCCGCCGCCTCGCACGCGAGGAGGGGCTGCTCGTCGGCGGATCGAGCGGGCTCGCCGTCTCCGTCGCGCTCAAGGCCGCCGCCGGTCTCGGGCCGGACGACGTGGTCGTCGTGCTCCTGCCGGACGGCGGGCGCGGCTACCTCGGCAAGATCTTCAACGACCGCTGGATGCGCTCCTACGGCTTCCTCGAGATGCGCGACGAGGGCACCGTCCGCGACGTGCTCCGCGCGCGGGCGGCGAGCGGGCAGGCCGACCTCCCGGCGCTCGTGCACGCTCACCCGACCGACACGATCCGCGACGCGATCGGCATCATGACCGAGTACGGCGTCTCGCAGCTCCCGGTGCTGACCGCCGAGCCGCCGGTCGTGATGGGCGAGGTCGTCGGAGCCGTCGACGAGCGCGAGCTGCTCGACCGCGTCTTCGCCGGATCCGCCTCGATGAACGACCCGCTCGGCGACTGCGTGGGCGACGCGCTCGCGCTGATCGGGCTCGGCGAGAGCATCACCGCCGCCCGCGCCGCGCTCACCGAGCACAGCGCCCTCCTCGTCACCGACGAGGGCAAGCCCGTCGCGGTGATCACCCGACAGGACCTCCTCACCTACGCCACGGCCTGACGGCCGCCGCCTCCGCACCTCCGACCCAGGGAGCCCGCACCATGCCCAAGAAGCAGCACTTCGACACCCGCGCCATCCACGCCGGCCAGGAGTTCGATCCGACCACCGGGGCGGTCGTGCCGCCCGTCTACATGACCTCCACGTTCGTCCAGGACGGCATCGGCGGTCTCCGGGGCGGCTACGAGTACGCCCGCTCGGCGAACCCGACGCGCGACTCGCTCCAGGAGCTCATCGCCTCGCTCGAGGGCGCGGACGTCGCCTACTCCTTCTCCTCCGGCCTCGCCGCCGAGGACACCCTGCTGCGCGCCGCCCTCGCGCCCGGCGACCACGTCGTCCTGGGCAACGACGCGTACGGCGGCAGCCACCGCCTGATCGACCGGGTGCACAGCGCCTGGGGCGTGCGCAACACGGCCGTCGACATGTCGAACCTCCGCGAGGTGCAGCGGGCGATCGTCCCCGGCGAGACGAAGATGCTCTGGGTCGAGACCCCGTCGAACCCGCTGATGACCATCAGCGACATCGCCGAGCTCGCCGACCTGGCCCACGCGCACGACCTGATCGTCGTCGTCGACAACACCTTCGCCTCCTCCGCCCTGCAGCAGCCGCTGGCCCTCGGTGCCGACGTGGTCGTGCACTCGACCACGAAGTACCTCGGCGGCCACTCGGACGTCGTCGGCGGCGCGCTCGCCCTGCGCTCGGGGCCGCTGGCCGAGAAGATCGCGTTCCTGCAGTTCGCGGTCGGAGCGATCTCGGGCCCGATGGACGCGTGGCTCACGGTCCGCGGCATCAAGACCCTCGGGGTGCGGATGGAGCGCCACTCCGTCAACGCGCAGGCGGTCGCCGAGTTCCTCGTCGAGCACCCGGCGGTGACGGCCGTGCACTACCCGGGCCTGCCCTCGCACCCCGGCCACGAGCTGGCGAAGCGCCAGATGTCGCGGTTCGGCGGGATGCTCTCGCTCGAGCTCGCGACGCCGCGCGCGGCCCGGAAGTTCGCCGAGTCGACCGAGCTGTTCCAGCTCGCGGAGTCGCTGGGCGGCGTCGAGTCGCTGATCGGCTACCCGAGCGAGATGACGCACGCGTCGGTGAAGGGCACGCCGCTGGAGGTCTCGGAGTCGCTGGTGCGCCTCTCGGTGGGCCTCGAGGACTCGTCCGACCTGATCGCGGACCTGTCGGCGGCGCTGCCGAAGAAGTAGAGGCGGGAACGCCGCCCCGCGGGGCGGCATCTCGATGGTGCGCCCGATCCGGCCCCTGCCAGGATCGGGCGCATGACCTCCTCGCGCCGCTTCGTCGACCTCAGCCACACCGTCGCGGACGGGCTGGTGACCTACCCGGGCCTGCCCGCTCCGCGCATCCGGCCGCACCTCACGCGTGAGGCGTCCCGCGCCTCCTACGCGCCCGGCACCGAGTTCGCGATGGACGTCATCGAGATGATCGGGAACACGGGCACCTACCTCGACAGCCCGTTCCACCGCTACGAGGGCGGAGCCGATCTCGCCGCTCTCCGCCTCGAGACGCTGGTCGATCTGCCTGCCGTCGTGGTCGACGCGACCGGAGCCACCGGACGGGGCATCAGTGCGGACGCGGTCGCGGGACTCGACGTCCGCGGCGCCGCCGTCCTCCTCCGCACCGGCTGGGACGCGCACTTCGCCACGCCCGGGTACGGCAGGGGCGCCCCCTTCCTCAGCGGCGAGGCGGCGGAGGCGCTCGTCGCCGCCGGCGCGGTGCTGGTCGGCATCGACTCGGTGAACATCGACGACACGGAGTCGGGCGGATCGCGGCCCGCGCACTCGGCCCTCCTCGCCGCGGGAGTGCACGTCGTCGAGCACCTCACCGGCCTCGGCGGGCTGCCGGCGACAGGGGCGCGCTTCACCGCCGTGCCGCCGAAGGTGCGGGGCTTCGGGACCTTCCCGGTGCGGGCCTTCGCGGTCGTCGACGAGCCCTGACCGGCGCAGGGCCCCCGGGCGCCTCCGGCTAACCTGGACCGATGCATCCCGCTCTCGCCGCCGTCGGCCGGCGCGTCCGGCCCCGCACGCGCCTCGCGGCGCTGGGCCGTCGTGTCCGCCCCCGCACGCGGCTGCGCTCCGCGGCCCGGGTCGTCCGCTCCGCCCCTCAGCGCCTCTCGGAGCGCCGCGCCGCCGTGATCGCCGCCCGGCCGATCGACCACCCCTCGCCCGCGCTCCGGCGCGAGCTGCTGCTGCTCGACCTGGCCAACCGCTTCTCCCGCCGCTCCGCGGTCGATCCGGCGGGCGAGGTCGTGGTGACGATGACCACGCACGGCGAGCGGCTGCAGCGGGTCCACGTGGCGCTCGAGTCCATCGCCCGCGGCGACGCCCGGCCCGCGCGCCTGGTGCTCTGGCTCGACGACCCGGCCCTGCACGCCGACCTGCCCGCGCCGCTGCGCCGCCTCCGCCGCCGCGGCGTCGAGATCCGCCTGGTCGACGGCTACCGCGTGCACACGAAGTACTACCCGCACCTGCTCTCGGGCCGGGCGGGGGAGCGCGACCTCGTCACCTCCGACGACGACATCGTGTACCCGCGCACCTGGCTGAGGGGCCTGCTCGACGCCCGCTCGCGCTACCCCCGCGAGACCGTGCTCTGCTACCGCGCCCACCGGGTGGGTATCGTCGACGGCGCCGTGGCTCCGTACACGAGCTGGACGCCGGTCGCCGACACGCGCGCGTCGACCGATGTCTTCGGCACCTCCGTCGCCGGGCAGCTGCTGCCCGCCCCGCTCCTCGGCGAGATCGCCGCGCACGGGGAGGCGTTCCGCGAGATCGCCCCGGACGCCGACGACATCTGGCTGCACGTGCGCGCGGTCGACGCCGGTTACCGGATCGCGCAGATCGAGCCCCGGGCCCAGCTGTTCCCGTTCGTGCCGCGGACGCAGCAGTCCGGGCTCTACCTCGTCAACTACTGGGACGGCGGCAATGACCGCCAGGCCCGCGCGGCCTACACGCCCGAGGTGACGGCGCGGATCGCGGCGGACGCCTCCGCGAGAGGGGAGGTGCGGTGATGCGCCTGCTGTTCGTGAGCAACCTCTACCCGCCGCAGGTGCTCGGCGGATACGAGATGACCTGTGCGCGCGTCGCGGAGGCGATGGCGGCCCGCGGCCACACCGTGCGCGTGCTGACCACGCCGACCTACCTGCCGCCGGAGCCCTCGGGCGTCGAGGTGCACCGCACGCTGAGCCTGCGCACCTACTTCCCGCTGCCGCAGACCGGTGGCGAGATCGCTCAGCTGCTGCACCACGAGAGCGCCGTCTCGCGGTTCGAGAACACCCGCATCCTGCTCGAGGAGCTGCGCGACTTCGCGCCGACCCACGTGGTGGCCTTCAACCTGCTCGGGATCGGCGGCCTCGCGCTGATCGACCTGCTGCGGACGGTGGAGGCCCCGTGGATGTTGAACCTCGGCGACCGCATCCCGAACGCCCTGGTCGACGGGCTGCCCGAGCGCGTGCTCCGCGTCTACGGCGCCCAGGCCCCCGACCACTTCGACCGCGGCGAGATCGTCGCGGTCAGCCGCTCCCTCGTCGACGCGATCGAGGCCGGCGGGCTGAGCCTGGGCGAGGTCGAGGTGATCGGGCGCGGAGTGTCCGTTCCCCCCGACACCGCGGAGCCGAGGCGCTACCGCGAGGGCGGGACCACCCGGTTCACGTTCGCCGCGTCGCTCGGCGAGCACAAGGGCGTCGGGCTGGTGCTGGAGGCGGCGGCGTCTCTCGCGGAGGAGACCCGCGACTTCCGCGTGGACCTCTACGGCGACGGAGACGTGGACGGCTGGCGCGCCCGGGCGGACGAGGCGGGCCTGGCCGGCCTGGTCGAGTTCCACGGAGCGACGCCGCACGCCGAGGTGCTCGCCGCGCACGGCCGCGCCGACGCGTTCCTCTTCCCGACCTGGGCCGGAGAGGCGTTCGGCGTCGCGCCGGTCGAGGCGGCCGCGGCGGGCGCCGTGCCGATCGTGACGGCGGCCAGCGGAGTCGCGGAGTTCCTCATCGACGGCGTCGACTGCATCAAGATCACCCGCTCCGCCCCGGCGCTCCTCGAGGCGATGCGGGACGTGGCGAGCGGGGCGGTGGACCTCGAGGCGCTCGGTCGGCGGGGCCGGGCCGCGGCGCGCGGACCGCTCTCGTTCGAGCGCTCCGTCGAGCTGATCGAGGCCTCGCTCGAGCGCCGCTCCCGGCCGGGCCTCGCCGACCGCCTCGCCGACACCACCCTCGAGGCCGACATCATGGACAAGGATCTGCGGGCGATGGACGTGCTCCACCGCCGCTTCTCCGGACGGGACCACGACGATGACCACTGACCACGACTTCCTCCAGGACCCCGGCTCCGCGCCCACCCGGCTCGGCCGCAGCGGCGTCGTGCTCCGCGACGCGGTGCACCGGCTGGTCGCCCCCTGGTTCGAGCAGGCGCGGCTGCGCACGGAGGAGCTGCGCGCCGAGACGGCGGCCCTGCGCGACGAGGTGGCCGGGCTCCGCGGCGAGCTGAGCGCGGTGCAGGGCGACGTCTCCGTGCTGCGCGACGAGTCGGCGGGCCTCCGGGAGGCGCTGGACGAGCTCAGCGCGTCGGTCGCGGCCGCCCGAGCCTCGTCCGAGGCGGCGGGTGCGGCGGCCGCCGAGCAGGCCGCCGACACCGCGGCGGCTCTCGACGAGCGCGTCCGCGGGGCCGAGCTCGAACTGCGGGCGGTCACCCGGCGCCTCGCGGAGGCGCTCGACCGCTGAGGCGGCGAGGCCCGGTTTTCGCGGCGATCAGGCGGGGACCGCCGTCCGCGCGAGCAGCTCGGCGATGCGACCGGTGCAGCCGCCGCAGCCCGTGCCGGCGCGGGTCGCCCGCCCGACGCAGGCGACCGTCCCGTGTCCCGCCGCAGCCGCATCGGTGATCACCGCCGCCGTCACGCCGTTGCACCAGCAGACCGTGGCATCGGGGGCGAACGGATCGCCGGTCGCCGCGGCGCCCGCATCCGGGGCGTCCAGACGCAGGAGGCTCGACCGGTCCGCCGGCAGCTCCGAGCCCCGCTCGAAGAGGAGGCTGAGCTCGGCGCCGACCCGGGGCAGACCCACCGAGACGAACCCGCGCAGCACTCCTCCTGCGGTCACGAGCTTGGCGTAGCCGCCGCGGGCGGGGTCAGCCCACAGCGTCACCTCGAGGTGCTCCTCGCCCGGGCGGTGCGGGTCCCACGGCTCCGGGGCCACGTCGCCTCCTGCCACGAGGTCGACGCCCTCGGCCTTCAGCATCACGACCGCCGGTCGGGCGTCGGGGACGCGCTCCTCGCCGCAGCGGCCCTCCGCCTCCGCCCGGATCCGTGCTGCGAGCCGGTCCGCCTGCTCCCATCCCGGACCGATCAGTCCGCTCGGTCCGCCGGGCACGCGGCCGTCGGGCAGGGCCGAGCCGCGGGGGGCGACGTGCGCGCAGTCGCCGATCGCGAAGACGTCCGGGTCGCTCCAGCTGCGCAGCTGCTCATCGACCAGGATCCCGGTCGAGACGGCGAGCTCCGCGCCCGCGGCCAGCTCGACCCGCGCACCGACACCGCACGAGAGCACCAGCAGATCCCCCTCGATCTGCTTGCCGTCAGCGCAGACGAGCGCCTGGAAGTGCGCACGGCCGCGGTCGTCGTGCGCGAGCAGGACGCTCTCGGACCGGGCGTGTGCCACCATCTCGACGCCGGCCGCGCGGGCGGCCGCGGCCAGCATCCGGCCCCCGCCCGTGTCGAGATTGCGGGCCATCGGGATGTCGCCGTGGAAGACCACCACCACCTGCGCGCCCTGCTCGGCGGCCGCGAGGGCGAACTCGATCCCGAGCACTCCCGCCCCGAGCACGACGAGGCGCGCGCCGGAGCGCACGGACTCGCGGACCACCCGGGCGTCGGCCAGGTCGCGCAGCGCCACCACCCGCTCCGGGAGGGGCCGGGAGCCCGCGTCGAGCGACTCCGGATAGGCGGCGCGCACCGTCCGCTCGCGTCGGGACCGCTCCATCCCGGCGAGGGTCGGCACGTTCGCCCGGGCGCCGGTGGCCAGGACGAGGCGGTCGTAGGGCAGCCGCTCGCCGTCGTGCAGCCGCACGACGTTCCGCGCGCGGTCGATCCCCACGACGGCCGCTCCCAGGCGCAGGACGACGCCCGCCGCCTCCGCCGCCGTCCGGTCGCCGAGGTCGAGGCGCTCGCGGGTCGCCCGGCCGACGGCGTACTCCGCGAGCAGGACACGGTTGTACGGGTCGTCGCTCTCGGCGCCGACCACCGTCAGCGCGACCAGACCGGCCCGCACGGCCGGCAGCAGCTCCTCGACGAAGCGCGAGCCGACGGGGCCATAGCCGATCAGGACGATCCGCTCGGGAGGTGTCTCAGGCATGTGCCGTCCCTTCCGCGCGGACCCAGACCCGCGTGCGCTTGAACTCGGGCATCGACGACACCGGGTCCACGACGGCCTCGGTGAGGAGGTTCGCGCACTGCTCACCCGCGTAGTGGAAGGGCAGGAACACCGTGTCGTGGCGGATGTCCGCGGTGACGCTCGCGCGGGCGCGGACCACGCCGCGCGCGTTCCCGATCGCCACAGGTGCTCCGTCGCGGACGCCGAGCCGGGAGGCGGTCGCCGGGTGGATCTCGAGCCGAGCCTCGGGGCGGGCCGCATCGAGCTCCGCGACCCGCCGGGTCTGGGTGCCCGACTGGTACTGCTGGAGGTAGCGGCCGGTCACGAGGGTCAGCTCCTCGCCGCGGTCCACGACGACGGGGACGGCGGGGATGACGGCGACCAGGCGCGCCCGGCCGTCGGGGTGCCCGAAGCGCTCAGCGAAGAGGCGCGGCGTCCCCGTGCCGCCCGCGGGGTAGGGCCAGTGGGCGGCGATCCCGGTGTCGAGCAGGGCGTGCGAGAGGCCGGAGTAGTCGGCCACGCCTCCCGCGGACGCGCGGGCCAGCTCGTCGAACACCTCCGAGGGGACCGCCGACCAGCTCGAGGGGGCGTCGAGACGGCGCGCCAGCTCGCTCATGATCCAGAGCTCGCTGCGCACTCCTGCCGGCGGGTCGATCGCCCGGCGGCGGCGGAGCACCCGGCCCTCGAGCGAGGTCATCGTGCCCTCCTCCTCCGCCCACTGCGGCACCGGGAGCACCACATCGGCCAGCGCGGCGGTCTCGGAGAGGAAGAAGTCGCAGACGACCAGCGTGTCCAGGGCCTCGAGCCCGGCGCGGACGGCGTCGGCGTCCGGAGCCGAGACGACCACGTTGGAGCCGTGCACCAGCAGGCAGTGCACGGAGCGTCCGAGCTCGGCGAGCAGGGCGGTGGCGGGCAGGCCCGGGCCGGGGATCGATTCGGGCGTCACGTCCCAGACGGCGGCGACGTGGCGCCGCGCCTCCGGATCGCGGATGGAGCGGTACCCCGGGAGCTGATCGGCCTTCTGGCCGTGCTCGCGTCCGCCCTGGCCGTTGCCCTGACCGGTGAGCGTGCCGTACCCCGACCCCTCGCGGCCCACCAGGCCGAGCACGAGAGCGAGGTTGATCGCGGCGGTCGCGGTGTCGGTGCCGTCGACGTGCTGTTCGACCCCGCGGCCGGTCAGCACGAACGACCGCCCCTCGGCGAGCCGGCGCGCCAGGGAGCGGAGGAGCGAGGTCGGCACGCCCGTGACCGCGGAGGTGCGCTCCGGCCACCACGCCGAGACGCTGCGGCGCACCGCCTCGACGCCGGTCGTGCGCGCGGCGAGGTAGGCGGTGTCGGCGAGGCCCTCGGCGAAGACCAGGTGGATCAGCCCGAGCAGGAGCGGCAGATCCGTCCCGGGGGCGGGCTGCAGATGCGTGCCGGCGCCGTCCTCCGTCAGCCGCGCGGTGGCCGAGCGGCGCGGGTCGACGACCACCAGGCCGCCCCGCGAGCGGGCACCGGCGAAGTGGGCGAGCAGCGGCGGCATCGTCGCGGCGACGTTCGAGCCCAGGAGCAGAATCGTGTCGGCGTCGTCGAGGTCGGACACCGGGAACGGCAGTCCGCGATCGACGCCGAAGGCGCGGTTGCCGGCCGCCGCGGCCGAGGACATGCAGAAGCGGCCGTTGTAGTCGATCCGGGAGGTGCCGAGAGCGATCCGAGCGAACTTCCCGAGCTGGTAGGCCTTCTCGTTGGTGAGGCCCCCGCCGCCGAAGACGGCCACCGCGTCGGCGCCGTGCCGCTCCCGGACGCCGCGCACCGCCCCGGCGACCGCGTCGAGCGCCTCCTCCCACGACGCCTCCGCGAGGACGCCGTCGGCGCCGCGCAGCAGCGGGGAGACCAGGCGCTGTCCGCTCGCCAGCAGCTCGGCGGAGGTCCAGCCCTTGGCGCAGAGCCCGCCCCGGTTCGTCGGGAACTCCCTCCCCTCGACCGCCACGGGCACGGGGCCCGCCGCGGGTGTCAGCGTCATCGCGCACTGCAGGGCGCAGTACGGGCAGTGGGAGTCGGTCGGGGCGGGGGCGCTCATCGTCAGATCCGGGTCCCCGTCTTCGCGGCGAGGCGGAGGTAGACGCCGGCCGTGATCGCGAGCATCACCGCGTAGGCGCCGACGAACCAGCCCAGCGCCGTGGTGTAGTCGCCGAACTCGGTCTTGGAGAAGCCGAGCAGCTGGGGGATCACGAAGCCGCCGTAGGCGCCGATCGCCGAGATCAGGCCGAGCGCCGCGGCGGACGTGCGCTGGGCGCCGATGCCGTCGTCGCCGCGCTGGCGGGCGCGGAGGGCGAACACCGTGGGGATCATGCGGTAGGTCGCGCCGTTGCCGATGCCGGCCGCCGAAAAGAGCACGAGGAAGCAGGCGAGGAAGAGCCAGAAGCTGCCGAGCGGCAGTGTCGCGATCACGCCGAGGATCCCGGCGCCCATGGCGACGAAGGCGAGTACCGTGACAGGCGCTCCGCCGAAGCGGTCGGCCAGACGGCCGCCGGAGGGGCGGGACAGCGAGCCCACCAGGGAGCCGAGGAACGCGAGGCCGACCGTCGCCGAGCCGACGGCGAAGCCGGAGAACTCGGGGAAGGTGTCGGCGATCAGCTTCGGGAACACGCCGGCGAATCCGATGAAGGACCCGAAGGTGCCGATGTAGAGCACGGCCAGCAGCCAGAGGTGCGGCTCGCGGAGCGCGGCGAGGGAGGCGGCGACGTCGGACTTCGCGGTCGAGAGGTTGTCCATGCGCTTGGCGGCGCCGATCATCGCCACGACGATCAGGGGGACCCAGAGGAAGCCGGCGATCGGCAGGTTCAGCGTGGCCGCGGCGCCGACGGTGATCGCGATCGGCACGACGAGCTGCGCGACGGAGGCGCCCAGGTTGCCGCCCGCGGCGTTGAGCCCCAGAGCCCAGCCCTTCTGCGCGTGCGGGTAGAAGAAGGTGATGTTCGCCATCGAGCTGGCGAAGTTGCCGCCGCCGAAGCCGGCGAGCGCGGCCACCAGGAGCATGACGCCGAACGGGGTCTCCGGATTCGAGACCGCGATGCCGAGTCCGACGCTCGGGATCAGCAGGAGGCCCGCCGACACGATCGTCCAGTTGCGGCCGCCGAAGCGGGGGACCATGAACGTGTACGGGATCCGCAGGGTGGCGCCGACGAGGCTCGGCATCGAGATGAGCCAGAAGATCTGCCCGGTGTCGAAGGCGAATCCGGCCGCCGGCAGCGAGACGACCACGACCGACCAGAGCTGCCAGACGACGAAGCCGAGGAACTCGGCGAAGATCGACCACCTCAGATTGCGGGCGGCGACGGAGCGTCCCTCCGCCTCCCACTGGGCGGGGTCCTCGGGGTTCCAGCCGTCGATCCAGCGGCCCGGCCGTCGGATGATGCCGGTGGAAGTGGCGGCGGTCGTGGGGGCGGTGGTCGGGGGTGCAGCAGTCATCGTGGTCCTCCGGAGGGTGGGCGGCGCGCGCGAGGGCGCGCTCGGGACGGGGAGGTGGAGCGGTAGTGGTGCGGGGAGGAGGCGTCAGGCGTTGCGCCCGAACAGCTCCGAGACGATGTCGACCAGCTCGCGGGCGGGCGGATCGACGGCGGTGAGGAGGGGAGCGGAGGCGAGGTCGGCCCCCGCGGAGGCGGCCAGGCCGGCGAAGTAGCCGGGCGCGAGCAGGTAGGTGGCGACCACGACGCGCGCGCCGGGGTGGGCGGCGCGCTCGGCGGCGACCGCCTCCGCGATCCGCGGCTCGGCGGCCGAGATGAACGAGGTGCTCACCTCGCGGCCGAGCTCGGCGGCGAGGAGGCGGCCGGTGGTCCAGCAGTCCGCGACGGCACCGGCGTCGCTCGAGCCGGCAGCGGCGAGTACGACGCGGTCGCCGTCGTCGAGCCCTGCCTCGTGGAGCCGGCGGGCGAGCACGCGCGCCAGGCGGGGATCGGGTCCGAGCGCGCCCGAGACCCGCACCGGCCGCTCCGCCTCCGCCGCGGCCTCGGCGAGGTCGACGTGCACGTGGTAGCCGGCCGAGAGCAGCAGCGGCACGACCACCGCCGGCCGGCCCGGCTCGAGAGAGCCCAGGGTCGCGGGGACGTCGGGCTGCTGCACGTCGACGAAGGAGTCGAGCACGTCCAGCGCCGGGTTGGCCCGGCGGACCGCCTCGACCAGCGCGGCGACGGCACGCCTCCCGTCGTCGTCGGAGGTCCCGTGGGACGCGGCGACCAGAGCGGTCCGCTGGGCGACCTCGATCGTGCCGTCGCTCTCGCGCACCTGCCAGGTGGCGAGGTGCAGCTCCGCTCGTGTGAAGCAGGCGCCGGTCTCGAGGTCGAAGACGTCCTTGTGCAGGGGGGAGGCGATCGTGGGCCGCTGCACCCCGTCGACCAGACGCGAGCCGACGATGCCGCGCGAGAGCACGGCCGCGCCGGTCGCGGGGTCGAGGTTCGAGACGGCCCGCACCCGCCCGTCGGGCAGGAGGAACAGGGCGAGCTGCACACCGCCGACCAGGGCGGCCTCGCCCCAGAGCGGCTCGAGGTCGCCGACGGCGCAGACCGGCACCCAGGTGGTGGCGGTCGCGGGGGCGAGCCGATCGAGGAGGGTCATCGCTGCGCCTTCTTCCTGCGGGTGGGCCACCGCATCCGGTCGGACGCGATGAGGCAACGGTAGGGATCGCGCGTTTCGTGCGAGCACGCCTCCGGTGTCACGGGCGTAACGAAGCCCTCACGGCCTGCGGCGCTCGCCGAGAGGCGCGCGTCACACGCTGTAACACCGGGGCAACGGCGGGGAAACGGGCCGTCCCTACGGTGGACGTCATGACTCCTGGAGCGAACCCCGCCGCCCGGCCCCGACGCGTGCTCGTCGTCGGAGCGGGACCCGCCGCGCACCGCCTAATCGACGCGCTCGTCGCCCGGGCCGGCGACCAGGCGCTGGAGATCACCGTCCTCGGCGAGGAGGTGCACCGTCCCTACGACCGCGTCGCACTCTCGAAGCGCCTCGACGGCGAGCACGACCTGACTCTGGGCGACGGCGCTCTGTGGGAGTCGGCGCGGCTGATCACCTCCTCCCGTGTCGTCGCGATCGATCCCGACCGCCTGCGCGTCGAGCTCGCGGACGGCCGCTCCCTCGAGGGCGACGAGATCGTCCTGGCGACGGGCTCCTCCGCCACGGTCCCGCCGATCGAGGGCGCCGAGCACGGCCGCGTCTACCGCACGCTCGAGGACGTGGACGGGCTCGTCGCCGAGCTCGCCGCGTTCCGCGCCCGGCGCGGACGCCCCGCGATCGTGGTCGTGGTCGGCGGCGGTCTGCTCGGCCTCGAGGCGGCGGGAGGCGCGCACCGGCTCGGTGCGCGCACCGCCCTCGTCCACTCCGGCCGCTGGCTGATGAGCGCGCAGCTCGACGAGGGCGCCGGGCAGGCCCTCGGCCGCATCATCTCGGCGCAGGGGATCGCGCTGCACCTCGGCAACCGGCCCACCGCGATCCTCACCTCGCCGACGGGGACGGTGCTCGGCGTCGCGCTGACCGACGGCAGCAGCATCAGCGCCGATCTCGTGGTCTTCTCCATCGGGATCACGGCGCGCGACGAGCTCGCCCGAGCGGTCGGGATCGAGGTCGCACCGCGCGGAGGCGTGGTCGTCGACGAGGCCTGCCGCACCAGCCGGGCGGGAGTCTGGGCCATCGGCGAGGTCGCCGCGATCGAAGGCCGCACCGTCGGGCTCGTCGCACCCGCCAACGCGATGGCGGAGGTTGTCGCCGACCGGATCCTCGGCGGCGACGCGACCTTCCCGGGGGTCGACGACGCCACCAAGCTCAAGCTCTCGGGCGTGGAGGTCGCCAGCTTCGGCGACGCCCTCGGCACCACGGAGGGAGCGCTCGAGGTCGTCTACGCCGATCCGGCCCGCGGTCTCTACCAGAAGGTCGTCGTCTCGGACGATGCGCGCACGCTGCTCGGCGGGATGTTCGTCGGCGACGCGGGCCCCTACTCCTCCCTCCGCCCGCTGCTGGGGCGCGAGCTGCCGGCCGAGCCCGGCGCCTACCTCGCGGCGGCGGGGGCGGAGGCGCCCTCGGGCGACCTTCCGGACGACGCCCAGGTCTGCTCGTGCAACAACGTCTCGGTCGGCGAGGTCCGTCACGCGATCGGCGAGGGGTGCACCGAGCTGGGGCCGCTCAAGGCCTGCACCCGCGCGGGCACCCAGTGCGGATCGTGCGTGCCCCTGGTGAAGAAGCTGCTCGACACGGAGCTGATCCGTGCGGGCGTCGAGGTCTCCCGCGCCCTCTGCGAGCACGTGGCGCTCAGCCGCAGCGAGCTGTTCGAGTCGGTCCGCATCCTCGGGCTGCACTCGGCCGAGCAGGTGATGGAGCGCTTCGGCTCCGGGCTGGGCTGCGACGTCTGCAAGCCGGTGATCGCCTCCGTCCTCGCCACCCAGACGAACGCCTACATCCTCGACGGCGGCCAGGCGCCGCTGCAGGACACCAACGACCGCGCCCTGGCCAACATGCAGAAGGACGGCACCTACTCCGTCGTCCCGCGGATCCCCGGGGGCGAGATCACGCCGGCGAAGCTCAAGGTGATCGCCGAGGTCGCCGAGCAGTACGGCCTCTACACCAAGATCACCGGCGGGCAGCGGATCGACATGTTCGGCGCCCGCCTCGAGCAGCTGCCCGAGATCTGGCGCCTCCTCGTCGACGCCGGCTTCGAGTCGGGTCAGGCGTACGGCAAGTCGCTGCGCACGGTCAAGTCGTGCGTCGGATCGACCTGGTGCCGCTTCGGAGTCCAGGACGCGGTCGGGATGGCGGTCTTCCTCGAGGAGCGGTACCGGGGTCTCCGCTCGCCGCACAAGTTCAAGCTCGGGGTCAGCGGCTGCGCCCGCGAGTGCGCCGAGGCGCGGGGGAAGGACATCGGCGTCATCGCGAGCGACCTCGGCTGGAACCTCTACGTCGGCGGCAACGGCGGCTACCAGCCGGCGCACGCCCAGCTGCTCGCGCAGGACCTCGACGACGAGACCCTGGTGCGCTACATCGACCGCTACGTCATGTACTACGTGCGGACGGCCGAGCGGCTCCAGCGGACCGCACGCTGGCAGGAGGAGCTCCCCGGCGGACTCGAGCACGTGCGCGAGGTGGTCTGCGAGGACTCGCTCGGCATCGCCGCCGAGCTGGAGGCCGCCATGGCCACGCACGTCGACACCTACGTCGACGAGTGGGCGGCGACCCTCGCCGATCCCGACCGGCTCCGCCGCTTCCGCTCCTTCGTGAACGCCCCGGACACTGCGGATCCGCGCGTCGCGACCGTGCGCGAGCGCGGGCAGGTCCGGCCCGCCGGCCGGGACGAGAGACCGGACGGACCCGTGCTGGTCGCGGGGCCGAGGATCCCCGTCGGTCCGGCCGGGATCGGATCGGACTCGTGATGCAGCTCTCCCTCGACCTCGCCGGACGCCGCGTGCTCGTGATCGGCACCGCCTCCGGGACCCGCCGCGTGCTCGCCCGCTACCGAGCCGCCGGCGCACTCGTCGAGCGGCACGAGGCGGAGGACGCGCTCACCCCGGCGCCCCCGGCCCTGATCGTGTGGGTGGAGGGGCCGGCGCCGCTCCGAGCAGCGGCGGCCGAGCTCTGCCCCTGGATCGTCGACGAGGCCCCCGCGCCGACCCGGCCGGTCGGGCACGTCAGCATCGTCGGCGGCGGCCCCGGCGATCCGGATCTGATGACCCTCGCCGCCCGCCGCGCCCTCCGCGACGCGGACGTGGTGCTCTACGACCGGCTCGGTCCGCACGAGGGCCTGGCCGAGTGGGCGCCCGGCGCCGAGCTGATCGACGTCGGCAAGACGCCGGGTCATCATGCGGTGCCGCAGCACGAGATCGAGCGGCTGATGATCGAGCGGGCCCTCGCGGGTCTGGACGTCGTGCGCCTGAAGGGCGGCGATCCGTTCGTGTTCGGCCGCGGGTCGGAGGAGGTGCGCGCGTGCCGGCTCGCCGGCGTCGGCTCCACGGTCGTCCCCGGAGTGACCAGCGCGATCTCGGTGCCCGCCGCCGCCGGGATCCCGGTCACCCACCGCGAGGTCAGCAGGGCCTTCACCGTGGTCTCGGGCCATGCGCCGTTCAGCGAGCAGGAGCTCGGCCATCTGGCCGGGCTGGGCGGGACGATCGTGGTGCTGATGGGCGTGAACACCCTCCCGCACCTCGTCGCCGGGCTGCAGCGCGCCGGGATGCGCGCCGACACGCCCCTCGCGATCGTCGAGCGGGGCTGGTCTCGCGACCAGCGCACGACGGTCTCGTCGGTCGGCGGAGTGCTCGGCCTGCTCGCCGAGCTGGCACCGCGCTCGCCCGCCGTGATCGTCATCGGCGAGGTGGTCCGGCAGGCCGCGTGCCATGATGCGGGGGACCCCGAGAGCATCGCCCGAGCGGTCGATGCACTGACCGCGTGAGACCCCGAGGGGGCCGAGCATGACTGGCACCGATCCCGACGCCGCCGTGGGGTTCCGACCCGACCAGCTGGACGGCTTCCGCATCGGGGTCACCTCCGACCGCCGCTCCGAGGACCTGATCGCCGCGTTCGAGCGCCGCGGTGCCGCCGTCACGCACGCCCCCACCATCCGCATGCGCGGCGTCGACACCGAGGGCGCGCTCGAGGAGGAGACCCGCGCCATCGTCGCCGCCCGTCCCGACGTGCTCCTCGCCACCACCTCCTACGGCCTGCGGCGCTGGCTCGAGGCCGCGGACGCCGCGGGGATCGAGCTGGCCGACGCGCTGTCCTCCGCGCGGATCCTCGTCCGCGGACCCAAGGCGCGCGGAGCGATCCGTGCGGCGGGTCTCGACGACCACGGGATGAGCGAGCGCGAGACGACCACCTCCCTCGTCGACCTGGCCCTGCGCGAGGGCGTCGCCGGCCGCACGATCGCGGTGCAGCTGCACGGATTCACCGACCCGGCTCAGCTGCAGCGTCTCCGCGACGCCGGCGCCCGGGTGCTCACGGCCGCGCCCTACCGCTGGAGCGTGCACGAGGACTCCGCCCGGGTGCTGCGGCTGATCGACGCGGTCTGCGGAGGGGGCATCGACGCCGTCACCTTCACCAGCGCGCCGGCGGTGGAGGCGCTCTTCACGGTCGCGGAGGCCGCGGGCCGCCTCGACGACCTCCAGGCGGCCTTCCGCGAGACGGTGGTCGCCGCCGCCGTGGGCCCCGTGACCGCAGCACCCCTGGTCGAGGCAGGGATCCTCCCGGTCGTGCCGGACCGGTTCCGGATGGGCGCGCTCATCCGCCTGACCTGCGAGCACCTCGAGCAGGCGTCGCCCCGCATCGAGACGGCCTTCGGCACTCTCGAGCTCCGAGGCCGGCACGCCGTCCTGGCCGGGACCCGGGTGGCGCTGACCCCGGTCGCGCTCGCGCTGTTCCGGACTCTCGTCGCCGCCGAGGGCGCGACCGTCGCGCGTCACGTCCTCGCGGCCTCCGCGCCGGAGGCTCTCGACGACCACGCGGTCGACGTCGCTGTCAGCCGCCTCCGTCAGGCCCTCCCCGAACCGCGGCTCGTGGCGACGGTGATCAAGCGCGGCTACCGGCTCGCGACCCCGCTCTGAGCGGCGGCGCGGTGCCACACTGAGCGCGTGGGCAGGCTGAGGGTCGTCGTCGCGCCCGACTCCTTCAAGGGGTCGGCGAGCGCGGTCGAGGTCGCGCGGGCGATCGCCGAGGGCTGGAGCGCTGCGCGCCCGGGGGACGAGATCGTCCACGCGCCGATGGCCGACGGAGGAGAGGGCACGGTCGAGGCCGTCGCACTCGCGGTCCCGGGGTCGCTTCGGCGGCCGGTCGTCGTCCCCGGCCCGGACGACCGGCCGGTCCGCGCCTGGTGGCTGCTGCTCCCCGACGGGACAGCCGTCGTCGAGCTCGCCTCCACGAGCGGCATCACGCTGCTCGACCCGCTCCGTCCGCTCACCGCGCACACGCGCGGCTTCGGCCGCGCGATCGCCGCCGCCCTCGACGCGGGGGCGCACGCCCTGCTGCTGGCGATCGGCGGCAGCGCCTCGACCGACGGCGGAGTCGGAGCGCTCCGCGAGCTCGGCGCACGCTTCTCCACCGCCTCCGGCCGCGACCTCGGCGAGGGAGGCGGTGCGCTGCCCGCGCTCGCCGCCGCCGACCTCCGCGCGCTGCGTCCTCTGCCGCCCGGAGGCGCGGTCGTGCTCAGCGACGTCGCGACCCCGCTGCTCGGCGACTCCGGGGCGGCCCGCGTCTACGGACCGCAGAAGGGGGCCGGCCCCGAGGACGTCCTCCTCCTCGAGAGCGGCCTCCGCCGTCTCGCCACGCACCTGGACGCGGATCCCGACGCGCCGGGCTCCGGGGCGGCGGGCGGGACGGGCTTCGGGCTGCTCGCCTGGGGCGCGCGCCCGACCTCCGGCGCCGGCGCCGTCGGACGGGCGATCGGGCTCCCGGCGCTCCTCACGGGCGCGGACGTCGTCATCACGGGGGAGGGGCGCTTCGACGCGCAGTCCGCCGCGGGCAAGGTCCCGGTGCACGTCCTCGCGCTCGCCGAGGCGGCCGGGGCGCGGACACTCCTCGTCGCCGGGGCGATCGCGGCGCCGACTCCCGGCTTCACCGCTGCGGTGTCGCTGACGGAGGCGGCGGGCTCCTCGTCCGCGGCCCTCGCGGACCCGTTCCCGCACCTGCGCGCCGTCGCCCGGGAGTGGGCCGCGCAGCTCCTCTGACCGTTCGCGGTGTCGGTGGTCGGGCGTACCGTCCGGGCATGCCCCGAGATGCGATCCGACCACCACATCTTGTGGTCGAGCCGCCGCGCGGACCCCACCGGTCGGGCATGCCGACACGCCGTGGCGCGTTGTACACAGTGAACGGGATCCTTCTGTCCACACCTGTGGATGGTTCGTCCGGATCCGCGTCCTTCCGCGGTTCCACGGGCTCCGGCCTGTGGATGAACGGGGGAGGAGCCGGTGGATAACTACACGGCTGTAACTACTACGTCTAGTGGGCTGACACCGGCCCGCCCCCTATATGTAGTATTGCTGAGCAGGTCGGAGCGAGAGCCCCACCGGCACCCAGAACTCACCCGGACCACCCTCCGACCCCGCCCGCATCGCGAGCCGCCGGTCGGGGAGCGGCACCGGGACACCCCCTCCGAAAGGCGACACCCATGGCTGTGACGGTCTACACCAAGCCCTCCTGCGTCCAGTGCACCGCGACGTACCGCGCCCTCGACAGCAAGGGCATCGACTACGAGGTGTTCGACCTCTCCGTGGACGAGAAGGCCCTCGAGGCCGTCAAGGCCCTCGGCTACCTCCAGGCGCCGGTCGTCATCACGGACGACGACCACTGGTCCGGCTTCCGCCCCGACAAGATCGCGACCCTCTGAGGCGCACGGACGGCGATCCGCGACGTCGTCGGCGGGCGCCGTAGCGCCGCTGCGGCTTCCTCCTCCGCCTTGCGGCTCACCGCGCAGCCGCCTCGGAGGCGGGACCGAGAACAGCAGCTGACGGGGAGAGGGGCCGAAGGATGAGCGGGCTCGTGTACTTCTCCAGCAGCTCGGGGAACACGCACCGGTTCATCGAGAAGCTCGGACGGCCGGCGCAGCGCATCCCGCTCCACGCCCGCCGCGACGGAGCCGCCCTCGACACGCTCCACGTCCACGAGCCGTACGTGCTCGTCCTCCCCACCTACGGCGGCGGCAACGGCGGAGGAGCGGTCCCCAAGCAGGTCATCCGGTTCCTCAACGATCCGTGCAACCGCTCCCTGATCCGCGGCGTCATCGGCGCCGGCAACACGAACTTCGGCGAGGCGTACTGCCTCGCCGGCGACATCATCGCCCGCAAGTGCGAGGTGCTGCACCTCTATCGATTCGAAGTATTCGGAACACCCGACGACGTCCGCGCCGTCGACGAAGGATTGGACACGTTTTGGACGCAGCAGTGATCGACGCTCCCCGCGACGCCGCACAGATGGACTACCACTCGCTCAACGCGATGCTGAACCTCTACGGCCCGAACGGAGAGATCCAGTTCGACAAGGACCGCGAGGCCGCTCGCGAGTTCTTCCTGCAGCACGTCAACCAGAACACGGTGTTCTTCCACACGCTCAAGGAGCGCCTCGACTACCTGGTCGAGAAGGAGTACTACGAGCAGGCCGTGCTCGACCAGTACTCGTTCGAGTTCATCCAGCAGCTCAACGACCTGGCGTACTCGAAGAAGTTCCGCTTCGCGACCTTCCTCGGCGCGTTCAAGTACTACACCTCGTACACGCTCAAGACGTTCGACGGGAAGCGCTACCTCGAGCGCTTCGAGGACCGCGTCGTGATGACCGCCCTCGGCCTCGCCCAGGGCGACGAGACGCTCGCGACCGCCCTCGTCGAGGAGATCGTCGCCGGCCGCTTCCAGCCCGCGACCCCGACCTTCCTCAACACCGGCAAGGCACAGCGCGGCGAGCTCGTCTCCTGCTTCCTGCTGCGCATCGAGGACAACATGGAGTCGATCGCCCGCGGCATCAACTCCGCGCTCCAGCTCTCCAAGCGCGGCGGCGGCGTCGCCCTCTCGCTCTCGAACATCCGCGAGGCCGGCGCCCCGATCAAGCAGATCGAGAACCAGTCCTCGGGCATCATCCCCGTGATGAAGCTCCTCGAGGACAGCTTCAGCTACGCCAACCAGCTCGGCGCGCGCCAGGGCGCGGGAGCGGTGTACCTCTCGGCGCACCACCCCGACATCCTCCGCTTCCTCGACACCAAGCGCGAGAACGCCGACGAGAAGATCCGCATCAAGACGCTCTCCCTCGGCGTCGTCGTGCCCGACATCACGTTCGAGCTCGCGAAGAACAACGAGGACATGTACCTCTTCTCGCCCTACGACGTCGAGCGCGTCTACGGCATCCCCTTCGGCGACATCTCCCTCTCGGAGAAGTACCGCGAGATGGTCGACGACCCGCGCATCAAGAAGACCAAGATCTCGGCGCGCGAGTTCTTCCAGACCATCGCCGAGATCCAGTTCGAGTCGGGCTACCCCTACATCGTGTTCGAGGACACGGTGAACCAGGCGAACCCGATCAAGGGCCGCATCAACATGTCCAACCTCTGCTCCGAGATCCTCCAGGTCAACACTCCGACGACCTACAACGAGGACCTCTCCTACGCGCAGATCGGCAAGGACATCTCCTGCAACCTCGGCTCGCTGAACATCGCGCTGACGATGGACTCGCCCGACTTCGGCCGCACCATCGAGACCGCGATCCGCGGCCTCACCTCGGTGTCCGACCAGTCGCACATCACCTCGGTCCGCTCGATCGAGGACGGCAACGACAAGTCGCACGCCATCGGCCTCGGCCAGATGAACCTGCACGGCTACCTCGCCCGCGAGCGGATCCACTACGGATCCGAGGAGGGCATCGACTTCACCAACATCTACTTCTACTCGGTGCTGTTCCACGCCCTGCGCGCCTCCAACAACCTCTCCATCGAGCGCGGCACCACCTTCGAGGGCTTCGCCGACTCGAAGTACGCCTCGGGCGAGTTCTTCGACACCTACACGGAGAAGGAGTGGGCGCCGGCCACCGAGCGCGTCTCCCGCCTCTTCGCCGACTCGGGCATCGCGGTCCCCACCCAGGACGACTGGCGTGCGCTCAAGGCCTCGGTCATGGAGCACGGCATCTACAACCAGAACCTGCAGGCCGTCCCGCCGACCGGCTCGATCTCGTACATCAACAACTCGACGTCCTCGATCCACCCGATCGCGTCGAAGATCGAGATCCGCAAGGAGGGCAAGCTCGGCCGCGTCTACTACCCGGCGCCGTTCATGACGAACGACAACCTGGAGTACTACCAGGACGCGTACGAGATCGGCTACGAGAAGATCATCGACACCTACGCCGCCGCCACGCAGCACGTCGACCAGGGCCTCTCGCTCACGCTCTTCTTCAAGGACACGGCGACCACCCGCGACGTCAACCGCGCCCAGATCTACGCCTGGCGCAAGGGCATCAAGACGATCTACTACATCCGCATCCGTCAGCTGGCGCTCGAGGGCACCGAGCTCGACCAGTGCGTCTCGTGCATGCTCTAGAGCACGCAGCCCCACCCCCCCCTCCGCACGACCCATCCGCAGCAGCGAGAAGGAATCATGACTCCCCCCGAGAAGCTCAAGCTCGTCGACTCCGTCCAGGCGATCAACTGGAACCGGATCCAGGACGACAAGGACGTCGAGGTGTGGAACCGCCTCACGAGCAACTTCTGGCTGCCCGAGAAGGTCCCGCTGTCGAACGACATCCAGTCGTGGAACACGCTCACGCACCAGGAGCAGCAGCTCACCATGCGCGTGTTCACCGGGCTCACCCTGCTCGACACCGTGCAGGGCACCGTCGGCGCCGTCTCGCTCATCCCGGACGCGATCACGCCTCACGAGGAGGCCGTCTACACGAACATCGCGTTCATGGAGTCGGTCCACGCCAAGTCGTACTCCTCGGTGTTCTCGACCCTGTCGAACACCCAGGACATCGACGAGGCCTTCCGCTGGTCGATGGAGAACCCGAACCTGCAGAAGAAGGCGTCCATCGTGATGGACTACTACCGCGGCGACGACCCGCTGAAGCGGAAGGTCGCCTCCACGCTGCTGGAGTCGTTCCTCTTCTACTCGGGCTTCTACCTGCCGATGTACTGGTCCTCGCGCGCCAAGCTCACCAACACGGCCGACCTCGTGCGCCTGATCATCCGCGACGAGGCCGTGCACGGCTACTACATCGGCTACAAGTTCCAGAAGGGACTCGAGCGGGTCGACCAGGCCAAGCGCGACGAGATCAAGGACTACACGTTCTCGCTGCTCTACGAGCTCTACGACAACGAGGCGCAGTACACGCAGGACCTCTACGACCAGCTCGGCCTGACCGAGGACGTCAAGAAGTTCCTGCACTACAACGCGAACAAGGCGCTGATGAACCTCGGCTACGAGCCGATGTTCCCCAAGCAGGTCACCGATGTGAACCCCGCGATCCTGTCGGCCCTCTCGCCCAACGCGGACGAGAACCACGACTTCTTCTCGGGCTCCGGCTCCTCCTACGTGATCGGCAAGGCCGTGAACACCGAGGACGAGGACTGGGACTTCTAGGCGTCGACACCACGTCCCGGCCTCCACGGCGAACGGCCCCTCCCCTCGCGGGTGAGGGGCCGTTCCTCGTCTCCGGGCGGCGGGCGGGCGCCGGGTCACCGCACCCGGCGAGGCGCCGCCCTGTCGCCGAGGCGCCGTCCTGTCGGCGGCGCCTCGCGCGGCACGTCGGTGTCTCGCGGAGCGGGGCCGGAGCGGCCGTCGTGCGCGCCTCAGAGGGCCAGGCGCATCAGCACCCGGGGGAAGCCGTCGAGCACGGAGCGCACCGCCGCCCAGCCGACCACTCCGCCGATTCACCACTCCATCGGATGAATCGCACCAGCACCCCCTGTTGGACGGCGCCCAGGCGGGGCGCCTAGCGTGGACGAGGTATCCATCGAAGGAGCACTCCCTGTGAAGCACGTCCCCCTCGGCACCTCCGGTGTCGACTCCCCGAACGTCGTCCTCGGCCTCATGCGCATCCCCGAGATGAGCGACGAGGCCATCCGCGGCCTCGTCGGCGCCGCCCGCGACTCCGGCATCGACTTCTTCGACCACGCCGACGTGTACGGCGGCGAGCTGCACCGCTGCGAGGAGCGCTTCGCCGAGGCGATGGCGCTCACCCCGTCGGAGCGCGAGCAGGTCGTCCTGCAGACCAAGGCGGGCATCGTCCCGGACGGCCCCTACTTCGACTTCTCGTACGAGCACCTGATCGCCTCGGTCGAGGGCTCGCTGAAGGCGCTGCGCACCGACTACGTCGACGTGCTGCTCCTGCACCGGCCCGACGCGCTCGTCGAGCCGGATGAGGTGGCCCGCGCGTTCGACGAGCTGCACGCGTCCGGCAAGGTGAAGCACTTCGGCGTCTCGAACCAGACGCCGTACCAGATCGAGCTGCTGAAGAAGTCGCTGAACCAGCCGATCGTGGCGAACCAGCTGCAGCTCTCGATCACCCATGCGCCGCTGATCGCGCAGGGCGTCGCCTCCAACATGGTCGGCGAGGACCAGTCCGTCATGCGCGACGCCGGCATCCTCGACTACTGCCGCCTGAACGACATCACCGTGCAGGCCTGGTCGCCCTTCCAGGCGGGGTTCTTCACGGGCGTCTTCCTCGACAACCCGGCCTATCCCGAGCTGAACGCCGTCATCGACCGGCTCGCAGCGACGTACGGGGTCCCGGCGATCGCCGTGGCCACCGCCTGGATCACCCGCCACCCGGCGGCTATGCAGGTCGTGCTCGGCACGACGAACGAGCAGCGCGTGCGCGATGCGGCCCTCGGCTCCGATCTGCCGCTCACGCGGCCGGAGTGGTATGAGCTGTTCCGCGCGGCGGGCTACCTCGTCCCCTAGAGCTCCCACCCCGGAGGAAATGCGCGTCGGCGCAGAGAGGCACGGACTCCCCGGAGTCCGTGCCTCTTCCCGTCCCCGCGGGACGCCGGTCGGAACGCCCGCCGCGACGCGACGCGTCGCGGACCGAAGCGGCATCTCGCGGGGGAGGGGCGGGAATAGGAACGGCACCCCTGCGTTGAACTTGAGCGTAACCGACTCAACTTCCTCAGGAGGACAGGTGCCCGACAACTACAGCGAGGCCGGAGCGAGCTCGTTCGACGACTTCCTCGCCCGCTACCTCGATGGTGAGCGCGCCCGCGCGGCGCGGTCGATCGACCTCAGCCGATTCCTCACCGCCCGTACCCGCGACATCCTGCAGTCCGCAGGACGCTTCGCCCTCGAGCGCGGCCAGACCGAGCTCGACGCCCTGCACGTGCTCCGCGTGCTCATCGACGACGAGACCGTCTCGCAGGCCGTGCGCCGCATCGGCGTCGACCCCGCCGCCATCGCCACCGCCGCGGAGGCGCGCCTCCCGCAGGCCGACGAGGCCCACGCCTCGCAGAACGCGGCCACCATCACCCCCAGCGCGCAACGCGCGCTGTTCCACGCCTACCAGGTCGCCCGCTCCAGCGGTTCGACCTACATCGAGCCCGAGCACCTCTTCTTCGCGCTCGTGCTCGGCCAGGACGCCCCCGCCGGGCAGGTCCTCGCCCGCGCCGGCGTCACCGCCGAGGCTCTCACCCAGGGCATGCGCGAGACCGAGGCCCCGCAGCAGCAGGAGGCGGGACAGCCCGCCTCCGACACTCCGATGCTCGACAAGTTCGGCACCGACCTCACCGCTCTCGCCCGCGAGGGCCGGCTCGACCCGGTCATCGGGCGCGCCGACGAGATCGAGCAGACCGTCGAGATCCTCAGCCGCCGCACCAAGAACAACCCGGTGCTCGTCGGCGAGGCCGGCGTCGGCAAGACCGCGATCGTCGAGGGCCTCGCCCGCGCGATCGTGGCGGAGGAGGTCCCCGAGCAGCTGCGCGGCAAGCGCGTGATCTCGCTCGACCTCCCCGGCATGCTGGCCGGCACCCGCTACCGCGGCGACTTCGAGGAGCGCCTCACCGGCACCATGGACGAGATCGCGGCGCACTCCGGCGAGCTGATCGTCTTCATCGACGAGGTCCACACCGTCGTCGGTGCGGGCGGCGGCGGCGAGGGCGGAATGGACGCAGGCAACATCCTCAAGCCGCGTCTGGCCCGAGGCGACCTGCACCTCGTCGGCGCCACCACGCTCAAGGAGTACCGCACCATCGAGAAGGACCCGGCACTGGAGCGGCGCTTCCAGCCGGTCCGCGTCGGCGAGCCCGGCATCGAGGACGCGGTCGCCATCCTGCACGGCCTGCGCCCCGCCTACGAGGAGCACCACCGCGTGCGCTTCACGGACGAGGCCCTGCGCGCCTCCGTCGAGCTCTCGGCCCGGTACCTCACCGACCGCGTGCTGCCCGACAAGGCGATCGACCTGATCGACCAGGCCGGCGCGCGCCTCCGCCTCCGCCTCGGAGCCGGCGTCGACACCGGAGCTCTGCTCGAGCGTCTGGCGACCCTGGAGGCCGACAAGAACGCGGCCGTCTCGGCCGAGCACTACGAGGAGGCGTCCCGCGTCCGCGACGAGATCAGCGCTGTGCAGGCGGAGCTCGACGCGGCCACCGGCAGCGCCCCCGCGGAGGCGGTCGTCGGCGAGACCGAGATCGCGGCCGTCATCGCCCGCGCCACCGGCATCCCGGTGTCGCGGCTCACAGAGGGGGAGCGCGAGCGCCTCGCGCACCTCGAGACCGAGCTGCACCAGCGGGTCATCGGCCAGGACGACGCGGTCACCGCGGTCGCGCGGGCCGTCCGCCGCAGCCGCACCGGCCTCGGCGACTCCTCGCGCCCGGTCGGCTCGTTCCTCTTCCTCGGCCCGACCGGTGTCGGCAAGACGGAGCTGGCGCGCACCCTCGCGGGCTCCCTCTTCGCCGATGAGCAGTCGGTCATCCGCTTCGACATGAGCGAGTTCGGCGAGCGTCACACGGTCTCGCGGCTGGTCGGCGCCCCTCCCGGGTACGTCGGCTACGACGAGGCCGGTCAGCTGACCGAGCGCGTGCGCCGGAACCCGTACTCGGTGGTCCTCTTCGACGAGATCGAGAAGGCGCACCCCGACGTGTTCAACCTGCTGCTGCAGGTGCTCGACGACGGGCGTCTGACCGACGGCCAGGGGCGGACGGTCGACTTCCGCAACACGGTGATCATCATGACCTCGAACCTCGGCTCGGAGTTCCTGGCCTCGCGGTCGGGTGCGCTCGGCTTCGTCGCTCAGAGCGACGCGTCGGCCGAGGGCTTCGCCTCGGAGAAGGACCTGCGCGATCGCGTCATGGGCCGGCTCCGCGAGGCGATGCGCCCCGAGTTCCTCAACCGGATCGACGAGATCGTCCTGTTCCGCCGCCTCGGCCGCGAGCAGCTGCGGGAGATCGTCGGCATCGTCCTCGACACCACGCGCTCCCGCCTCGCTCCCCGCGAGGTGACGCTCGAGGTGACGGAGGCGGCCGTCGACTGGCTCGCCGAGAACGGCTACGAGCCGCAGTACGGCGCCCGGCCCCTGCGCCGCCTCGTCCAGCGCTCCATCGACGACCGGATCGCGGACCTGTTCGTCAGCGGCGAGGTCTCCGACGGAGGCGCTGTCCGCGTCGACGCCGTCGGCGGCGAGCTGCTGGTGACCTCGGCCGCCGCCCTCCCGCTGGCCGCGTAGCCGGTCCCGCTCCGACCCCCGTCCCTCCTCCTCCCGCGAGACACCGCTCGTGACGACGGCACCGTCCGTCATCGTGAGCGGCGCCCGCAGAGGGGGAGGGGCGGGGGTCTTCGCGTCCCCACGGCTTGCCACAGCGGTCCCGGCGGGATAGACACGAGAGCACGAGAACCGGAGGCACGATGTCGAACCCGCGCTACTACGACCCCGTGGGCAAGGCGGTCCGGGCGCTGCTCGTGCTGAGCCTCGTCTGCTTCGCCCTGGCGGTGGGCATGTTCGCCCTCGACATCGTCATGCCCGGCACCATGACGGACGAGCGACGGCCCTGGGCCGAGGCCAGCGGGGCGCTCGCCTCGTTCGGCGTGCTGGCCCTCATCGTCTACTTCGCGACCGTCGCGATCGTCGGCGCGATCCGGGGCCGCGGGCAGTAGGCCCGGCTCCGACGCCGTCGTCCGACAGGAATGCGTCCGGCCCGCGGGATCCGAGGATCCTCGCGGGCCGGACGCGTTCTCGCGAGCCGTCAGGCGCCGGTCAGGGGCACTTCTTCGCGGTGATCGTCACCTTCAGCGTGGCGTCCGGAGCGACGGGGGAGCCGCCGGCCGGCTCCTGCCCGGTGACCTGGCCGGCGTCGGGCGCCTTCGGGTCCTCGGCGCAGGCGAGCGTGATCTTCGTGAAGCCGGCGGCGCCGAAGGCGTTCTTCGCGGCATCCAGATCCTGGCCCGTCACGTTCGGCACGGTCTTCTGGTTGCCGGAGCTGGTGAACACGGTGATCGCGGTGCCGCGCGGGGCCGAGCCCGACGGGTCGGCGCGGGTGACCGTCCCGACCGCGGCGTCGCTCGCCTCCGTGCCGCCCTGCACGACGCCGAAGCCGGCCGCCTCGAGCTTGGCCTCGGCGTCGGCGGAGGAGAGCCCGACGACATCCGGGATGTCGACCTTCGGGACGACCTGCAGCGAGCCGTCGGCCTCCGGGAACGCCGTCCCGCCGTACGTCGCGTCGGCGGCGCGCATGACGACCGGCCAGATGCGGTGGCGCGCGGTGGCGGCGGATCCGGAGTCGAAGGAGTAGCGGCCGAGGCGCAGGTTCGCGTCACCCTTCACGTTGAACACGCCGACGGCGGTCGCGACGCGGGTGCTCGCTCCGGTCATCCAGGTGGCCTTCGCGTCGTCGGTGGTGCCGGTCTTGCCGATCAGCGGAACGCCGTCGCCGGTGCGGGAGGCCACGGCCGTCCCTCCGCCGGTGAAGGTCGCCTGCAGCGCGACGGCCGCGGTGGCGGCGACGTTGCGGTCGATCGACTGGCGGCAGTTCGCCGGGGGCACCGGCTGGTCGGCTCCGGCGGAGTCGGTGATGCGGTCGATCGCGACGGGGTCGCAGGTCGTGCCGCCGGAGGCGATGGTGGCGAAGGCGCCGGCCATCGAGAGGGGCGAGACGTAGTTCGTGCCGAGCACCGACGACGGGTTGTGCTCGAGCTCCTCGCCGCTGCCCTGCTTCACGCCCATGTCGACCGCGGTGTCGCGGATGCCGCACAGGTCGAGCTCACGGGCCATGCCGACGAAGCCGGTGTTGAGGGAGGTCTTCGTGAAGGACACCGGGGTGCCGACCTCGCCGGTTCCGCCCTCGTCGTTCTTCGCGCTCGTCTCGTTGCTCGTGTCGGTGCCGCCGGAGACGCAGGAGTCCGTGAAGGTGCCCCAGGTGGACTTGCGCGTCCCGTCGACCGACTCGTTGATGCTGTGGCCCTCCTTCAGCCACTCCACCAGCGTGAAGAGCTTGTAGGTCGAGCCCGGCTGGATCCCGGAGGATCCGCCGTTGGCCCGATCGGTGCTGTAGTTCACGGCGCTGTAGGACGGGTCGGTCGTGAGGACGTCCGGATCCTGCGAGTACTTCTTGTTCTGCGTCATCGCGAGCACGCGCCCGGATCCGACCTCGACGCTGACCGAGACGGCTCCGACGTCGAAGTTCCAGGTCTGCGGGACCTGCGCGTCGACGGCGGCGACGGCCGCGTCCTGCAGGCCGACGTCGAGCGTCGTGTAGACGTCGAGGCCGCCGCGGCGGAAGTTGGTCCAGCGGGTGTCCTCGTCGGCGCCGAAGATCTCGTTGTTCTTCAGGACGTTGGTGACGTAGTCGCAGAAGAAGCCCGCGTTGCCCGCGGTCGAGCAGCCGGTGCTGGGCTGGGTGATGCGGGGCTCGATCGGAGTGGCGACGGCGGCGTCGTGGTCCTCCTGCGAGATCTTCCCCTCCTCGAGCATCTTGCCGATGATGTAGTCGCGGCGGTCCTTGTTGCGGGCGTAGCCGTTCGCGGCGCCGTTGTCCGGGTTGTCGGGCTGGTCGATTCGCAGGACGGCCGGGTTGTTGACGATCGCGATGAGGCTCGCGGCCTGGGCGATCGAGAGGTCCGCGGCCGAGGTCGCGTAGTAGTAGTTCGCGGCGGTCTCGAGGCCGTAGGTGGTGCCTCCGAAGAACGCGATGTTGAGGTAGCCCTGGAGGATCTGGTCCTTCGTGTACTGCTTCTCGAGGCCGATGGCGAGCTTCATCTCGCGGAGCTTCCGCTCGGGGGAGGTCCGGGTGGCCTCGTCGATCGCGGCCGCGCGCTCGGCGTCGTCCGAGATGTTGCGGACGGCCTTCTCGACGAGGACGTTCTTCACGTACTGCTGGGTGATCGAGGATCCGCCCTGCACGTCGTTGCCGAGCACGTAGGTCTGCGCGACGGCGCGGAGGGTGCCGGGGAGGTCGACTCCGCCGTGGTCGTAGAAGCGGGGGTCCTCACCCGAGACGGCGGCGTCCTTGGCGGCCTGGGCGATGCGGTCGAGCGGCACCTCGACGCGGTTCTCGACGTAGAAGGAGGCGAGCAGCTGCGGGCCGTCGGAGCCGGTCGCGTAGATGTTGCTCTTCTCGGAGAGCTTGTCGACCTCGAGGTAGTCGGGCAGGCCGTCGAAGACGCCGATCGACTGGTTCGCGGCGACTCCGGCGAGCGCCACGGCCGGGGTGACGGTGGCGGTCACGAGGACTCCGGCCACGACGCTCATGCCCAGGAAGCCCACGATCGCCTTGACCACACCACCGGTGGTCCTTCTGTCGGACGCCAAACCTTCTCCTTCGCGAATCCCCCCGGATGCTGCGACGACCGCGGCCGACGCCCTGCACGCTCCGTGCGGCAGGTCAACCTCGACAGACTAACCCGAGAGCCCCCGAAGACGAAGGCCCGGCCAGAGGCCTGAAAAGACCCTGACCGCCCCCGGGGGACGGCGTTCCCTAGGCTGTCGGCATGGCGAGCCCCTCCTCCGACCCTCGACCGGCCGACGCGACGACCCCGGAGGCCGCTCCGGTCGCTCCTCCGCAGGCCGTCCCCGCACCGCCCACGGGCGCCCTCTCTTACGCTCTCGGCTTCCTCGCGTTCATCGGGATCCCGTTCCTCAGCCTGATCGTGGGCGGCATCGTCATGGCCTCCGTGTACCCGTCCGCCCGGAGGAAGGGCGGGCTCGCCGCCGAGAACGCGCGGAACGCGGCGAACTGGGGCCTGACGGTGATCCTGATCGGGGTCGTGACGCTCGGCGCGCACGTCGTGCTGCTCTTCGCCGCCTCCGACACCCCGCTCGCGAAGGACTTCTATCCGATCGGCATCCCGATCACGCTGTTCGCCGTGCTCTGGCTGGTGCACTTCGTGCTGATCATCTGCGGACTGGTGAAGGCGAACCAGCGCGAGGTGTTCCGTCCGCGCATCGCGATCCCGTTCCTCCGCCCGCCCGCGGCCTGAGCTCAGGCGCCGACGGGCCAGAGGTAGTCGAGCCCCGACGGCGTGCCGGGGAACAGCGGGCCGTAGTGGTCCTCGTCCTTGGCCACGAGCTTCGAGCGGTGCGAGAGGTGCAGCCGCTCGTCGCCGAACCACGGCGGGAGCGGGTAGTCGCCGGTCAGGTAGGCGGCGAGATCCTCCGGGGCGGCGGCGAGGGCCTCCTCGGTCTTCACGAGGCACGTGTCGGCGAAGCCGCGCTCCGTCCACTCCGCGCAGGTCTCGCGCTGGTAGGTCATCAGCGCCGGTCGGTAGCCCCGCCACATCCGCGTGACGGGGTGGTTCTGCCAGCCGTACCCCGGGACGGTCAGCGCCCGCATGACCTGCAGCGTCTCGACGCGCTGCTTGCCGAGCCGCTTGCCGTCGAGGACACGGACGCTGCGGTGGAAGTCGGGGTAGGGGAGGAAGGTCTGCACGCCTCCCAGTCAACAGCGGCCCGTCTCCCTCCGGCCACCCTCCCGTCACGCCGATGTCGCCTGGCGTGCGTAGCGTCCGGGGCATGACCGGACTCCCCCTCCTCGCCACCGACGACGTGCAGCTGCGCTGGGCGCGGCCCGAGGTCCTCGACTCCGCCCGCCACCGGATGCTGCGCCTGCTCACCCTCGCCGAGCGCCTGCGCTACGAGGCGACGAGTCGACGCGAGGTCCGGGACGGCTTCCTCCTCGGCCGGGTCCTCGTGCGCGAGCTGGCTGCTGAGACGCTCGGGATCGATCCCCTCGAGGTCGCCGTGGACGCGCGCTGCGAGCGCTGCTCCGGACCGCACGGCCGCCCGGTGCTCCGCGGCGAGCACCCGGCGCTGGAGCGGATGCGGATCAGCATCGCGCACTGCGACGGCGCGGTGGTCGCGGCGCTGGCGACCGGACGCGACATCGGGATCGACGCGGTGCGCGCCCGCAGCGTCCGCGACCGCGTGGCGTCCGGGGCGACGACGGCGGAGCAGGTGCTCGCCGATCTGCGCTCGCAGGCGGTCGCGAAGGCCGACGGGCGCGGGACGTCGAGCGACGAGCCCGTCCGCTTCCGCACCAGGGAGGGCGCGACCGAGGCCTGGATCGAGGGCTCGAGCCGCTACTTCGCCGTCTCTGAGCCGACGGTCCACTCCGCGCTCGTCGTGGCGGTCGCGGTCGCTCAGGAGTGACCGCGGGGCGCGGTCCCCGGCCGTTGCGCTGGTCCGCGCCTAGGCGAACAGCGACAGCGTGATCGTCGAGCGGTAGGAGCCGGCCTCGACGTCCGGCTCGGCCAGCAGCCGCAGCTCGGCGTCGGCGCTCCAGGTGCCGGCCCCGCCGGCGGCTCCGAGCAGCAGCGCATCCTGCAGGCCCGCGCCGCCCTCGAGGGAGGAGGCGACCGGATCGCCCGCGACGGCGCCGGTGCCGGTGATCAGGCGCGGGGTCCAGCCGAGGTGGTCGGCTCCGATCGAGGCGCTCGGGCCGGTGAGGGCGCTCGCCGAG
>NZ_PSWJ01000032.1:0-32987 GCF_002932775.1 Rathayibacter sp. AY1B8
CTCGGCTCGTCCCACAGCGACGGCCCTACCCCATCCGGCTCGTCGCGCAGCGACGGCCCCGCCCCTCACCCCTCCAGCACAGGGTTGATCGCGGGTCCTGGCGGGGTGAGCTGCAAGGCGGAGGAGGGCGCGATACCAGCGGTATCGCAACCGACGACAACGCCGCAGATCGCCCCGCCAGGGCCCGCGATCAAGCGTCGAAGCGGTAGCCGAGGCCGCGGACAGTAACCAGGAGCACCGGCTCCTTCGGCGTCTTCTCGATCTTGGAGCGGATGCGCTTGACGTGGACGTCGAGGGTCTTCGTGTCGCCGAAGTAGTCGCTGCCCCAGACGCGGTCGATGAGCTGGCCGCGGGTGAGGACGCGGCCCGCGTTGCGGAGCAGCATCTCGAGGAGCTCGAACTCCTTGAGGGGCATCGGGGTCTCGACGCCGTCGACTTCGACCGTGTGGCGTTCGATGTCCATGCGGACGGGGCCGGCGACGACGATCCGCTCCTCGCCGGGCTCCTCGGTGCGGCGTCGGAGGACGGCGCGGATGCGGGCGAGCAGTTCGCGGGTGGAGTAGGGCTTGGTGACGTAGTCGTCGGCGCCGAGCTCCAGGCCGACGACGATGTCCACTTCGGAGTCCTTGGCGGTGACCATGATGATCGGGACGGAGGAGCGGGTGCGGATCTCGCGGCAGACCTCGGTGCCGGGCATGCCGGGCAGCATGAGGTCGAGGAGGATCAGGTCGTAGTCGCCCTCGTCGAAGGCGGCGACGGCGCGGTTGCCGTCCTCGGCGACGGTGACGTCGTAGCCCTCGCGTTCGAGCAGGTAGCTGAGGGGCTCGCTGAGGGCGCTCTCGTCCTCGACGAGCAGGATGCTGGTCACGCGTGTTCTCCTATCGGGGCGGTCGCCGCGAAGGGCGTCCGGGCGGGCTCGGCTTCGGGGAGCCGGATGGTGAAGGTGGAGCCGCGGCCGGGCTTGGACCAGACGCGGACGTCGCCGCCGTGGTTCTGCACGGCGTGCTTGACGATGCTGAGGCCGAGGCCGGTGCCGCCGGTGTGGCGGGAGCGGGCCTGGTCGACGCGGTAGAACCGCTCGAACACCCGGTCGAGGTCCTCCTCAGGGATGCCGATGCCCTGGTCGGTGACGGCGATCTCGACGACGCCGCCGGTGGAGCGGACGCCGATGCCCACGCGGGAGCCGGCGGGCGAGTACTGGATGGCGTTGGCGAGGAGGTTGTGCAGCGCCGAGACGAGCATCTTCTCCTGCCCCACGACGTAGGCCTTCTTCATCCCGCCCTTGACCAGGGTGACGTCGTGCGACTCCGCCATGACGTGGGTGGTCTCGAGCGCCGCCGTGACGACGTCGTCGACGCGGATGATCTCGGCGGAGCCGGCGACGTCGGCGGCCTGGAGGCGGGAGAGCTCGATGATCTCGCGGGTGATCTTCGCGAGGCGGTGCGACTCCTGGGTCAGCCGGTGCGCGAAGCGGCGCACCTGCTGGGGGTCGTCGGCGGCGGAGTCGAGGGCCTCGGCGAGCAGGCCGACGGCGCCGATCGGGGTCTTCAGCTCGTGGGAGATGTTGGCGACGAAGTCCCGGCGGACGGCCTCGAGCCGGCGCGCCTCGGTATGGTCCTCGGCGATGACGAGGACGTAGCGGGAGCCCAGGCGGGTCGCGTGGACGACGAGCGTCACGGCGGCGTCGGAGAGCGGGCTGGTCGCGAGGTCGAGGTCCTGGACGATGTCGTCGCCGAAGCGGCGGACGCGGTCGACGATGGCGGCGAGGTCGGGGTGGAGCAGCGTGTCCTGCGAGACCAGGCCGAGCGCGACGGCGCGGGTGGACGCCTTCAGCACGTTGTGCGACGGGTCGGTCACGAAGGCGGGCGAGCCGACGGCGTCGATGATCGCCTCGATCCCCTCGGGGAGCCCGACCGAGATCACGTCCTGCGCGATGCGGCCCTGGCGGGCGGCGAGCGTGAGCACGGTCGTCAGAAGGATCCCGATCGCGACACCGAGAACGAGCGACAGAACCACGATCAAGCCCGAATCCACGGACCCAGGCTAACCATCCACCGGGCGTCCCCCTACCGGACGCCCGTCGATCCTCCGGGGGTCGAGTACTGTTCAAACGCCCGGCACCGTCCGTTAACCTGCCGTGGTCATCATGACTGCGCCTGCGCCCACGGAGTGCAGTCGCAGCGGCGTGCGAGGTGCTCGCCGCAGATCCGGCGCCGTCGTCCGCGCGCGCCGTAGAGAGGGTCGAACACAGATGCGCGAAGTTTTCCAGCAGGAGCTGGCCGAGGTCCAGGAACGACTCGTCGAGATCTCCGGACTCGTCGAGATCGCCATCGAGAAGGCGACCCAGGCGTTCAACCACTCCGACGTCACCCTCGCGGAGGAGGTCATTGCGAGCGACGCGCGCATCGACGAGCTGGCCATCAGCCTCGACGAGCTCGCGATCGACATCCTCGCCCGGCAGAACCCGGTCGCCCGCGACCTGCGGATCGTCGTCTCGGCGCTGCGCATCAGCGCGTCGCTCGAGCGGATGGGCGACATCGCCGAGCACATCGCCCAGCTCTCGCGCTATCGCTTCCCCGACAAGGTGGTCCCCAAGAGCCTGCGTCCGACGTTCGTCGAGATGGGCCGCCTCGACGTGGTCGTCGCGCACAAGCTGACCGACCTGCTCCGCTCGCAGGATCCGCGAATCGCCGAGGAGATCCGCGACGAGGACGACAAGATCGACGAGCTGCACGTCAGCGTCTTCGACAAGGTGCTCAGCGAGGCGTGGAAGGGCCAGGCAGCGGACACCGTCGACGCGACCCTCGCCAGCCGCTACCACGAGCGCTTCGCCGACCACGCCGTGTCGATCGCCAAGAAGGTCCAGTACCTGATCTCGGGCGACTACTCCTAGTCGACACCTCGGGCTCCGGCCCGTCTCACCGTCCGGCCCGCAGGAACGATCGTCTCCTGCGGGCCGGACGTGTCCGTGCGCTCCGCCTCCGGGGCTACGTGAACGGCCCGCCGGAGTCGAGGACTCGGGCGGGCCGTTCGCGTGTGCGGGGCGGTGCTACTTCTTGGCGCCCTGGGCGGCGACGGCGGCGGCACCGGCGGCCGCGGCCTCGGGGTCGAGGTAGCGCGCCTCCCCGATGGGCTCGAAGTCCTCGTTCAGCTCGTAGACGAGCGGGATCCCGGTCGGGATGTTGAGCTCCGCGATGTCCGAGTCCGAGATGCCGTCGAGCGTCTTCACCAGCGCGCGGAGGGAGTTGCCGTGCGCGGTGATCATGACGGTCTTGCCCGAGGCGAGGTCCGGCTTGATGTCGGACTCCCAGTACGGGAGCATCCGCTCGATCACGAGCTTCAGCGACTCGGTGCGGGGCAGGGCGTCGCCGAGGTCGGCGTAGCGCTCGTCGTGCGCCTGCGAGTACTGGTCGTCGTCGTCGAGCGGGGGCGGCGGCACGTCGAAGGAGCGGCGCCAGGTCTGGAACTGCTCGGGGCCGTACTCGGCGAGGGTCTGCGCCTTGTCCTTGCCCTGCAGGGCGCCGTAGTGGCGCTCGTTGAGACGCCAGGAGCGCTTGACGTCGATCCACAGGCGGTCGGCGACCTCGAGGGCGATGTTGGCGGTCTGGATCGCACGGGTCTGGCGCGACGTGTAGACGATGTCGGGGTGCAGGCCCGCCTCGGTCAGCAGCTCGCCGGCGCGGGTGGCCTCTGCGACTCCCTGCTCGGTCAGGCGCACGTCGACCCAGCCGGTGAACAGGTTCTTCTGGTTCCACTCGCTGTTGCCGTGGCGCACGAGGATGAGGGTGTAGGTCTCGGACATGCGTCCAGCTTAGAGGCGGCCCCCTCGCCCGCGGATACGCTGGAGAGCATGCCCATCGGAGCCGTCACCCGCGGAACGACGGGCACGAACCGCCTCCGCCGGGTCGACCGCCGGCTCGCCGAGCTGCCCGTCCTGCGCAGCACCGACTCCCCGCTCGTCGTCGATCTCGGCTTCGGGGCGAGCGCGGTCACCACGCTCGAGCTGCACCGCCGGCTCGTCCGGGCCGCGCCCGACGTCGAGGTGCTCGGCCTCGAGATCGAGCCCGCCCGGGTCGACACCGCTCGACGCCAGCTCGCCCGGGTGAGGGAGGGCGGCACGCCGTTCCCCGCGGACGCGCGCGTGCGCTTCGAGCGCGGCGGCTTCGAGGTGCCCCTGCCCGCGGGGCGGCGGGCGGGCGTCATCCGCGCCTTCAACGTGCTCCGCCAGTACGACGAGGACGCGGTGCAGGGAGCCTGGGCGACGATGACGGACCGCCTGCAGCCCGACGGCGTCCTGGTCGAGGGCACCTGCGACGAGATCGGCCGCATCTGCACCTGGATCGAGGTCGGCCGGGAGGGCCCGCGCTCGCTGACCCTCTCGCTCCGGCTCGCGGCGATCCCCTCGCCGATGACGGCGGCCGAGCGCCTGCCGAAGGCCCTCATCCACCGCAACGTGCCCGGCGAGGGCGTGCACGCCTTCCTCTCCGCCCTCGAGCGGGCGTGGACGCTGAACGCCCCTCTCGCCGTCTACGGTCCAGGTCAGCGCTGGATCGCGGCGGTCCGGGACCTCCGGCCGGAGTGGCCGGTCCTCGGCGGGCCGCGGCGCTGGCGCCTGGGCGAGGTGACGGTCGCGTGGGAGGCGGTCGCCCCCTCCTCCTGAGCGCCGGGCCTGAGCGCCGGGCCTGAGCACCGGGCCTCCTGAGCCCTAGGCGAGCGGGGGCAGGGCGGCCCGAGCCTCGGCGGGAGCGGCGCCGGTCGCCGTGAGCAGGTCGACGACGAGCGGGCGGAGCAGGACGAGCACCGTCTTCTCGGCGAGGCGCGCCTCCGGGATCAGCCGCTGGGGGTCGAGCGTGGTCGCGAGCAGCACGAGGTCTTGACGCGCCAGGGCGAGCACCGACGGATCGGCGACCGCGCGGCCGAGCAGCGCGATGCCCGGGCCGAGGGCGGCGACCGCTCCGGCGAGCGCCGGCCGCGGGGCGCCGTCCCCGACGAGGAAGTCGGTGCGGCGCGCGACGATGCGCAGATTCCGGGTCGCGAGGTCCAGCGCGGACAGCATCACGGCCTGGCGGGAGAGCTCGCCGCGGTGCCGACGGACGAACGGCGAGATCCGGGCGACGCCGGTCGCGGAGTCGAGCGCCGCGGTCCAGCCGTCGATGACCGGCTGCGTCCCGCGGATCCGCTCGAGGGCTGCGGTGGACGCCGAGGAGTCGCCCCGGCGGAGCGCCTCGGCCAGCTCCTCCACGGTCCGGCTGAGCGCGGTGAGGAGCCGATGCGCCTCGGCCCGCGCCGTGCGCAGCGGCGGGCGGGGCACGATCGCCGTGCAGAGCAGCGCCGCGAGCCCGCCGATCAGGCCGTCGACGCTCCGGGTGAAGACGCCTCCGTCCGGCGCAGGGAGGACCATCACCAGCATCGCCTGGGTCCCGGCGGCCACGGCGAACCCCGGCGAGGGCGAGAGGGCCCGGCCGAGCGTGAAGACGATCGCGAGGACGACGGCGAGCTGCCAGACGCCGCTCCCCCACAGCAGGAGCAGGACCTCGCTGGCCGTGATGCCGATGAGCATACCCGTCGCTGTCTCGGCCACCTGCTTGGGGCGGGTGTCGCGCGCGATGCCGAGGCTCGAGATCGTGGCCGTCAGCGCCAGCACCGGCGCGGGGTGCCCGAGGACGAAGTGCGCGACGGAGTAGGCGAGGGTCGCCGCGAGCACGATCTGCAGCACTGCGGGGAGCGACGCCCCCGCGCGGGCGAGGGCGCGCGCGGGACTCAGCTCGGGGGTCCGGACGAGACCGCGCAGCCGCTCGGCCGCCCGGCCCCGCTCGGCGGGACGTGCGGCCACCACGGCGTGGCCTACCTGGTCGTCGCCCCGAGGCGGGGCAGGCGGGGCACTCCCGCCTCCGCTCCGGCTCCGGGAGGGACCACGACCTCCTGGGCCGCGGCCACGCGCGAGTCGCCGGCCAGCACGGTCAGCTCGAGGTCCACCGGGACGCTCCGCTTGACGACCGCGAGAGCGACCGGTCCGTCCTCGTAGTGCCAGGCGCTGGAGGTGACCGTGCCGACCTCGACCGGCTCGCCGCCCTTGAGCGCCGTGACGACGTCGCCGTGGGCGGGGAGGATCGAGTCGGAGCCGTCGAGCTGCAGCAGGACAAGGCGCCGCGGCGGGTGCCCGAGGTTGTGCACCTTCGCCACCGTCTCCTGGCCCCGGTAGCAGCCCTTGGCGAGATGCACGCTCGAGCGGAGGAGGTCGAGCTCGTGCGGAATGGACCGCTCGTCGACCTCGGTCGCGTGGCGCGGGCGCCAGGCGGCGATGCGCAGCGCCTCGAGGGCGTCGACCCCGGCGAGGGCCACTCCCAACCCGACGGCCGTCTCCGCGAGGGCCTCGAGGGCCGCTCGCGGGACCAGGACCTCGCGGAGCTCCCAGGAGGCCCCGGGATGCTCTGTGGTCAGCGCGTACTGCCAGCCGCCCGGCTGGACCTGCGACCACGGGTCGCTCCAGACGACGGGCTCCTCGGCCAGGGACAGGGCGAGCGTCAGGGCCGGCCCGTCGCCGAGGGCGGCGAGGGTCGCGAAGTCGTCGGTGCGGTCGGCGACCTCGACGCGGAGCATGAAGCGCATCCGGTCGAGCCAGGCGGCCAGGCCGGCCGTCTCGTCGCGGTCGAGCAGGAGCCAGGCGGTCTCGCCGTCGTCGACGAGGCGGATGACGTGCTCGATCCGGCCGGTCGGGTCGAGCAGGAGCGTCTCGGCGGACGCGCCAGGAGCGAGGCGCGAGACGGCCTGGCTGGTGAGCGAGTCGATCCAGGTGAGGCGGTCCGGCCCCGTGACGGTCACGACGCCGCGGCCGGAGAGGTCGACGAGCGCGGTGCCCGCGGCGAGAGCGCGCTGCTCGCGGAAGGGCTCGCCGTAGTGGGCGGCGACGCCGGGCTCGGCGGCGCTCGTCGTCGCGACGGCGCCCGGGGCGGCCAGGAGCGGGGAGGGCGCGTCAGTCGACACGGGCGAGCCGTCCGGAGGAGTGGGTCCGCAGGCCCTGGCCGAGCGCGGCGATGTCCCACGCCCAGAGCAGGTGGTCGTCGACCAGGCCGTAGAGGCGCGTGGCGGCGGCGTAGTCCTTCGCCGCGGCGGTGCGCATCACCGCGTCGGTCGCGAGGTCGATCCGAGGCCCCTTGACCTGACCGAGGTAGAGCTCGCTGACCCCGTCCGGGTGCACGAGCGAGACCTCGATGTCGAACCCGCCGGCGGCGTTGCGCAGCGTCTCGACGGACTCGGCGTCGGGGAAGGCGGGTGCGCCGCGGCCGGGCAGCATTCCCGGGCCGGCGTCGGAGTCGGTCAGCGCGCGGCTGAGGCGCCAGTAGCCCGTCTCGGTGACCAGGGGCCGGGGCGCCTCCTCGGCGCCCTCCTCGATCAGCCATGTGTAGGAGTTGTAGTTGAGGTACGGGAGGCCGTCGTAGCTGAAGCTGATGCGATGGCCGAACTCGGCCTGGACGGAGTCGTCGCCGATCGTGTAGTCGATGACGCCCGAGCCCTCCCAGACGCCGAGCAGCCAGGACAGGGGGACGAGCTCGGGCGGCAGGCCCGACGGAAGCGAGATCACTCGGGCTCCGGCGGCGGCTAGCGCTGGCCGCGGTAGAGCTTGTAGACGACCACGCCGGAGACCCACGCGATGGCGAGGGAGGCGAGCCCGAGCAGACCGAGGTAGAAGAGTTCCAGGGCGAGAAGCATGCGCTCATCCTACCCGCCGCCTCCGACGCCGGGGCGGGGCCGACGCGGCCGCTCAGGCGGTGCGGATCCGGGCGCTCGGGAAGGGAGGGCGCGACCGCTCAGGCGGGGAGGAGGAGGGCGATCCCGCTCGCGACCGCGACCACGGCCATCGCCCCGACGATGCTCGTCATCGCGCGGAGGAGGTACCCCTCGGCGCGGGCCACGGCGAGCTGCACCGCGAAGGTCGCGAGCACGCATCCGCCGAACGTCAGCGCGAGCCAGAGCTGCCGGGACTCCGGAGCGGCGATCGCCAGCGTCAGCACGGAGCCCACGAGTGCGAGCGCCCAGACGACTCCGATGCCCACCCGATCCCTGCCCATCCGACAATTGTGCCCCAGGCGGACGCCCCTCCCGGCCCGCCGCTAGTATTGCGGGCAGACCAGTTCTGGAGGATCCGTGGCGCAGTTGTTGATACTGACCTCGGCGGGAGGCGCCGAGGTGCTCCCCGCACTGGGGCTCCTCAGCCACCGGACCCGGCAGATCCCCGCGGAGCCCGCCCAGCTCGTGAACGCCCCGAGCTGCGATCTGATCCTGGTCGACGCGCGGCAGGACCTCGCCAGCGCCAAGTCGCTCTGCAAGATCCTCACGACCACGGGCATCAACGTCCCCCTCATCCTGATCCTCACGGAGGGCGGGCTCACGGCCGTCTCGGCCGACTGGGGCGTCAACGACGTCATCCTCGACTCGGCCGGCCCCGCCGAGGTCGACGCCCGCATCCGCCTGGTGATCGGTCGGCTCGCGCAGGAGCAGTCGACCTCGCGCATCCAGGCGTCGGGCGTCGTGATCGACGAGGCCAGCTACTCCGCCAAGGTGCACGGGCGCCCGCTCGACCTCACCTTCAAGGAGTTCGAGCTCCTCCGCTTCTTCGCCACGCACCCCTCGCGCGTCTTCACCCGCGAGCAGCTGCTGAGCGAGGTGTGGGGCTACGACTACTTCGGCGGCACCCGCACGGTCGACGTGCACGTGCGGCGCCTCCGCGCGAAGCTCGGCGACCTGGAGTCGCTGATCGGCACGGTCCGCAACGTCGGATACCGCTTCAACGTGTACGAAGAGGACAATGAGCGAGTCGCTCAACCTGTCCGTTGAGGATCTGGCCGATCCCGCGGTGGCGGCCGGCCTCGAGCACCTGATCGGGCGCGCCGCCTGGTTCGACCACCAGCCCCCCTTCAGCGACCAGACGCTCGTCGACGCCCGGGCCGGCTCGCGCACCCTCCTCGTGGGGCTGCGCGCCGACGTGGTCGTGGCGGCGGCGATCCTCGGGCAGGGCGAGCTGGAGTTCGTCGTCGATCCGGAGTGGCGCGGGGTCGGCTTCGGCACCGCGACCCTGGAGCAGGTTCTCGCGAGCGGCCGGACGGGCCTGCTCGCCTGGGCGCACGGCGACCACCCCGCCGCCCGGGCCCTCGCGGCCTCCCACGGCTTCGCACCGGTTCGCACCCTCCTGCACCTCGAGCTCGAGCCGCTCGCCGCCCCCGAGGTCCGCGTCCCCGAGGGCGTCGTCCTCTCGGACGCCCGCGACCTCGCTCCGGCCGAGTGGATCGCCCTGAACGCGCGGATCTTCGCCGCGCACCCCGAGCAGGGGCGGATGAAGGAGGAGGACCTGGCGGCCCGCCGCGCCGAGCCGTGGTTCGACGAGGGCGACTTCCTCCTGCTCCGCGACGTCGACGGCACGCTCCTCGGATACGACTGGCTCAAGATCGAGCCCGGATCGACGACCGGCGAGATCTACGTCCTCGGGGTCGCCCCCGAGGCGGCCGGACGGGGACTCGGCCGCACCCTGCTGAACACCGGGCTCGCGCGGATGCTCGAGCGCGGCTGCACCGCGGCCGACCTCTACGTCGAGGCCGAGAACCGGTCGGCGGTGGCGCTCTACCGCTCGCTCGGGTTCACGGACGCCTCCGTCGACGTGCAGTACCTGCAGCGCGCCGCGCCGCTGCGCTGAGCCGGCACTCCTCCACAGGGCCTCCCCCGACCCCGTTCATCCGGCATTCACGAGCGGCGGCGCGGAGCGGACGGACGCGGTGCCAGGATGGTCGCATGGACGGCGACAACCTGCTTCTCGAAGACGGTCTCAGCGATGACCTCGACGACGACTTCGACGACGAGGAGGAGCACTCGGACCCGCTCCTCCCCGACAACCGCTACCTCGACCGGGAGCTGAGCTGGCTCGCGTTCAACCAGCGCGTGCTCGAGCTCGCGGAGGATCCGCTGGTTCCGGCGCTCGAGCGGGCGAACTTCCTGGCGATCTTCTCGTCCAACCTCGACGAGTTCTTCATGGTCCGGGTCGCCGGCCTCAAGCGCCGCATCCTCACGGGGCTCGCCCTGCCGACGAACATCGGCCGCGTGCCGGTCGACGTGCTGACCGACATCTCGGAGAAGGCGCACCTGCTGCAGCAGCGCCACTCCCGAGCGTTCAAGGAGCTCGTCGAGCCCGCCCTGCGCGCCGGCGGCATCGACCTCGTCCGCTGGGACGAGCTGAGCGACGCCGAGCGCACCGTGCTGGACGACTACTTCTCGGCCCAGGTGTTCCCGGTGCTGATGCCGCTCGCGGTCGACCCGGCGCACCCGTTCCCCTACATCTCCGGCCTCTCGCTCAACCTCTCGGTGCGGGTGCGGAACCCGAAGACGCAGAAGGTCGAGTTCGCGCGCCTCAAGGTGCCGCAGATGCTCCCCCGCTTCGTGCGGATCGCCGGAGTCGCGGCGCCGGGCGAGCCGATGCGGTTCATCTCGCTCGAGGACCTGATCGCCAACCAGCTGGACGACCTGTTCCCCGGCATGGAGATCCTCGACCACCACGTGTTCCGGGTGACGCGCAACGAGGACGTCGAGGTCGACGAGGACGAGACCGAGAACCTGATCAAGGCCCTCGAGAAGGAGCTGCTGCGCCGCCGGTTCGGCCCGCCCATCCGCCTCGAGGTCACCGATGACATGGACGACGAGACGCTGGGCCTGCTGGTCCGCGAGCTCGACATCACGACGCAGGAGGTCTACAAGCTCCCGGCCCCGCTCGACCTCAGCGGGCTCTTCAGCCTGCAGAAGATCGACCGCCCGGACCTGAAGTACCCCAATCACGTCCCGACGACGGCGGTGCAGCTCTCGCCCAGCGAGCCCAACCAGCGGCAGGACGTCTTCAAGGCCGTCTCCCGCGGCGACGTGCTCCTTCACCACCCCTACGAGTCCTTCGCGACGAGCGTGCAGTCGTTCCTCGAGCAGGCGGCGGCCGATCCGGACGTGCTCGCGATCAAGCAGACGCTCTACCGCACCTCGGGCGACTCCCCCATCGTCGAGGCGCTCATCGACGCGGCCGAGTCGGGCAAGCAGGTGCTCGCCCTGGTCGAGATCAAGGCGCGCTTCGACGAGCAGGCGAACATCTCGTGGGCGCGCAAGCTCGAGAAGGCGGGCGTGCACGTGGTCTACGGGCTCGTCGGGCTGAAGACCCACTGCAAGCTCGCGCTCGTCATCCGCCAGGAGAAGGGCGGAGTGCTCCGCCACTACTCCCACATCGGCACCGGCAACTACAACCCGAAGACCTCGCGCATCTACGAGGACCTCGGACTCCTGACGGCCGACCCCGAGGTCGGCAAGGACCTCACGCGTCTGTTCAACGAGCTCTCGGGCTACGCGATCGAGAAGAAGTTCAAGCGCCTGCTCGTCGCGCCGCGCCACCTGCGGAAGGGCCTGCTCAAGCGGATCGCCGCCGAGACCGAGAACGCCCGCGCGGGGCGCCCCTCGGGCATCCGGATCAAGGTCAACTCGATCGTCGACGAGTCCGTGATCGACGCGCTCTACCGCGCCAGCCAGGCCGGCGTGCCGGTCGACGTGTGGGTGCGCGGCATCTGCGGGCTGAAGCCCGGCCAGGAGGGGCTCTCCGAGACCATCCGCGTGCGCTCGATCCTCGGCCGCTACCTCGAGCACTCCCGCATCTTCAGCTTCGTCAACGGCGGCGAGCCGGACGTCTTCATCGGCAGCGCCGACATGATGCACCGCAACCTCGACCGCCGCGTCGAGGCTCTGGTGCGGATCGTCGAGCCGGCGCACCTCAGCGAGATCGACGACATGTTCGAGCGGGCGATGGACGAGCGGACCGCCTCCTGGTGGCTCGGCCCGGACGGCGACTGGACGCGGCACCACCTCGATGAGGAGGGCGCTCCGCTCGCCGACCTGCAGAACCAGCTGATGCAGCACATCACCCATCGCAAGCGCGCGGCTACACGGTCCGCCAACCGGGCCTCCAGCCGCTGACGCCCGTGACGGGCACCGTCTACGCAGCAGGAGCGGTGTGCTGGCGGATCATCGAGGGCCGCCCGCACATCCTCGTGATCCACCGGCCGCACCGCCGGGACGTCAGCCTGCCCAAGGGCAAGGTCGACGCGGGCGAGTCCCTCCCGGAGACCGCGGTCCGCGAGATCCGCGAGGAGACCGGGCTCTCGGTGGCGCTCGGGGTGCCGCTGGGGTGCACAGAGTACACGCTGCCGAGCGGGCGCCCGAAGGCCGTCTACTACTGGGCGGCGCAGGTGACCGAGAAGGCCGTCCTGGCGTCCGACTTCCTCCCGAACGACGAGGTCGAGGCGCTCGAGTGGGTGACGCTCAAGCGGGCCCGGAGCTACCTGACCTATCCGCACGACGTGACGATCGTCGACGAGTTCGCCCGGATCGCCGCACGCGGTGCGCTCGAGACCTTCGCGATCGTGGTCCTGCGGCACGCGAAGGCGGTGCCCGCCTCCTCCTGGGACGGCCGCGACTCCACCCGCCGCCTCACCGGGCGCGGCCGGGTCGAGGCCGCGGCCGCCGCTCAGGCCGTGGCCGCCTGGCGCCCGCGCCGCCTCGTCTCGAGCACCGCCAAGCGCTGCCGGTCGACCATCGCCCCGCTGTCCGGTCTGGTCAGGAAGCCGGTCAAGCTGCGCGACGACCTCAGCCAGGAGGCGCACGAGCAGGGCACCGCCGACGTCCGCGCCCTCGTCGGCAAGCGGGTCCGCGCCCGGCGCACCGCCGTCCTCTGCAGTCACCGGCCGGTGATCCCCGAGATCCTGCGCGAGATCGCCCTCGCCACGGCGACTCCTCTCGGCGCCTACCTCGACGAGGCGGCAGCGCTCCCGACCGGGGGCTTCGCCGTGGTGCACCTCTCCACCGGCCACCCCGGCTCCGGCATCGTCGCGATCGAGACGCACACGCCGCTGGCCTGACCCGCCCGGGCGCTGCGCGACCGGCTCGACGGGTCCCTCCGGACCGGGCCGGTCGCGCCGCCGGGACGCGCCCGACGCACCGCGCCTTCCCCGCCGCCCCGTCGCTCCGCAATCCCCGAGGCGGACCCGTTCACCGCGCGTTCACCGAGCGGTCGGTGCCAGGACACGACCCCTCCGTACTCTCGCTCGCGGGCTGCACCAGGCCCTGTTCTGTTTTCCACGTTTTCCTACCCGAAAGGGATACTTGTGAGATTCTCGCGTCTCGGCCAGGCGGCCGTCGTCGCCGCCGTCGCAGCGATCACGCTGACCTCCTGCGCTGCCAACGAGGCACCGGCCGCAGGCGGCAGCTCCGGCTCCGCCACCACCTCCACGCTCTCCGGCACCATCACCGGGATCGGCTCGTCCGCTCAGGGCACCGCGCAGACCACCTGGGCCGCCGCGTTCCAGACCGCGAACCCCGAGGTCACGGTCAACTACGACCCGCAGGGCTCCGGCGCCGGCCGCACCAACTTCATCGACGGCGCCGCCGACTACGCCGGCTCCGACTCCGCGCTCAAGGACGAGGAGCTCGCGGGCACCTTCGCCGCGTGCGCCCCCGACACCAAGGCGATCGACCTCCCGGTCTACATCTCGCCGATCGCGGTCATCTTCAACGTGGAGGGCGTCGACGAGCTCAAGCTCGACGCGGCCACCATCGCGGGCATCTTCAAGGGCACCATCACCTCCTGGGACGCCCCGGAGATCAAGGCCCTGAACCCTGACGCGACCCTCCCGTCGGCGAACATCACCTCCGTGCACCGCTCGGACGACTCGGGCACCACGCAGAACTTCACCGACTACCTCGCGGCCACCGCGAGCGACGTCTGGGACGCTCCCGCCGCGCAGACCTTCCCGTACCAGAGCGGTGACGGCGCCAAGGGCACCTCGGGTGTCGTCGACGCGGTCAAGAACGGCACCAACACGATCGGCTACGCCGACGAGTCCGGCGCCCAGGGCATGGACATGGCGCAGCTGAAGGTCGGCGACGCGTTCTCGACCATCTCGGCCGACGGAGCCGCGGCGGTCGTCGCCGCCTCGCCCATCGCCGAGGGCCGCGAGGACAACGACCTCGCGATCAAGATCGACCGCACGGGCACCGAGGCGGACGCCTGGCCGATGGTCCTGGTCAGCTACCTCATCGTGTGCCAGGAGTACGCGGACGCCGACAAGGGCGAGGTCGTCAAGTCCTTCGCCTCCTACGTCGCGAGCGAGGAGGGCCAGGAGGCCGCCGCCGCTCAGGCCGGCTCCGCTCCCCTGAGCTCCGAGCTCGCCTCGACCGTCGCCACCGCGATCGAGTCGATCAAGTAGTCCCACCGGCAGGGCCCGTCTCGCAGCACGATCCGCGGGACGGGCCCCGCCTGTGCCGGGCTCGACCCACCGGACGCCCCCTCCGAGCCCTAGCATCTCCCTGTGCGCCCCGCCGAACCCCCTCGTCTGAAGAGAGTCCCCTGGAATGGCAACTGAGACCGTCGTCCGCCCGAAGGCGAAGGTGCGTGTCGGAGATCGGGTCTTCTCGATCTCGACCGTCGCCGCCGGTTCCCTCATCCTCCTCGTCCTCGCCGCCGTCGCGATCTTCCTCATCGCGCAGTCGATCCCCGCGTTCACCGCGCCGGCCGGCAGCCTCCCCGGCGACGCGACGAGCTTCTGGGCCTACGTCGGCCCCCTGGTCTTCGGCACGGTCTGGTCGGCGGTGATCGCCCTGGTGATCGCCCTGCCGCTCTCGATCGCGATCGCCCTCTTCATCTCGCACTACGCGCCGCGCCGCATCGCGATGGCCCTCGGCTACGTGGTCGACCTCCTCGCCGCCGTCCCCTCGGTGGTCTTCGGCCTCTGGGGCGCGACCGTGCTGGCGCCGATGGTGCAGCCCTTCTACCTCTTCCTCAACGTGAACATCGGCTGGTTCCCGCTCTTCGGCGGCCAGGCGTCGGGCACCGGCAAGACGATCCTCACCGCCTCGGTGGTGCTGGCCGTCATGGTCATCCCGATCATCACCGCGGTCTGCCGCGAGATCTTCCTCCAGGCCCCGCGCCTGCACGAGGAGGCGGCGCTCGCGCTCGGCGCGACCCGCTGGGAGATGATCCGCATGGCCGTCCTGCCCTTCGGCGCCCCGGGCATCGTCTCGGCCGCCATGCTCGGCCTCGGCCGCGCCCTCGGCGAGACGCTCGCCGTCGCGATGGTGCTCTCGCCCGCGACGGTCGTCTCCTTCCTCCTGCTCACCTCGCAGAACTCGAACACCATCGCCGCGAACATCGCGCTGCAGTTCCCGGAGGCGAGCGGAGTCGGCGTGAACGTCCTCGTCGCCTCGGGCCTCATCCTCTTCGTCATCACGCTCGTCGTGAACTCGGTCGCGCGGTTCATCGTCAACCGCCGCAAGGCCTTCTCGGGAGCCAACTGATGTCCGCCGCCACCTCGTCGATGCCCTTCTCGCTGCAGGCGGGCAAGCTGCCCAAGGGCACTCCCTGGATGCTGCTCGTCGGCAGCTGGGTCGTGTTCGCCGCCGTCTTCCTGATCCTCCAGGCGGCCGGCATGATGAACGACTTCAGCCTCGTCGGAGCGATCTTCTGGGGCACCGTCCTCTTCGACGTCGCCATCTACGTGGTCTCGCGCCTGGTCGAGGGCGGCCGCAAGGCTGTCGACCGCCTCGTGACCTCGCTGGTCGCGACCGCGTTCATCATCGCGCTGCTCCCGCTGATCTCCCTGCTCTACACGGTCGTCTCCAACGGAGTCGCGCGGTTCGATCCGCTCTTCTTCTCCTCGTCCATGCGCAACGTCATCGACGCGGGCGGCGGCGCCCTCCACGCGATCATCGGCACGCTCGAGATCACGGCCATGGCCGCGCTGATCTCGGTGCCGATCGGCCTGCTCACCTCGATCTACCTCGTCGAGTACGGCCGCGGCCACCTCGCCCGGGCGATCACCTTCTTCGTCGACGTGATGACGGGCATCCCCTCCATCGTCGCGGGCCTGTTCGCGTACGCGCTCTTCGCGCTGCTCCTCGGCCCCGGCGTCCGGATGGGCTTCGCCGGCTCGATCGCCCTCGCCGTGCTGATGATCCCCGTAGTCGTCCGCTCGTCGGAGGAGATGCTGAAGCTGGTCCCGAACGAGCTGCGCGAGGCGTCCTACGCGCTGGGCGTGCCGAAGTGGCTGACCATCGTCAAGATCGTGCTGCCGACCTCCATCGCCGGCATCACGACGGGCATCACCCTCGCGATCGCCCGCGTCATCGGCGAGACCGCCCCGCTGCTCATCGTCGCCGGCTTCACCGCGTCGATGAACTACGACCTCTTCAGCGAGCGGATGATGACCCTCCCGGTCTTCGTCTACACGCAGTACGCGAACCAGGGCCCCGACGCCGAGGCGTTCCTCAACCGGGCCTGGACCGGCGCGCTGGCCCTCATCCTGATCGTCATGGCGCTGAACCTGATCGCCCGCCTGATCGCGAAGATCTTCGCCCCCAAGCTCGGCCGCTGACACCCACCACTCGGCTCCGGCCGGAATCCCCGAAGGAAGCAATGTCCAAGCGCATCGAGGTCAACGACCTCAACGTCTACTACAGCCAGTTCCTCGCGGTGGAGGGCGTCTCGCTCGCCATCGAGCCCCGCACGGTCACCGCCTTCATCGGCCCGTCCGGCTGCGGCAAGTCGACCTTCCTCCGCACGCTCAACCGCATGCACGAGGTCATCCCCGGCGCGCACGTCGAGGGCGAGGTCCTGATCGACGGCAACAACCTGTACGGCCCGGGCGTCGACCCGGTGCAGGTCCGCCGGCAGGTGGGCATGGTCTTCCAGCGCCCCAACCCGTTCCCGACGATGTCCATCCGGGACAACGTGCTGGCCGGCGTGAAGCTCAACAACCGCCGCATCTCGAAGTCGGACGCGGACGCGCTCGTCGAGCGCTCGCTCCAGGGCGCGAACCTCTGGAACGAGGTGAAGGACCGCCTCGACAAGCCGGGCTCCGGTCTCTCCGGCGGCCAGCAGCAGCGTCTGTGCATCGCCCGCGCGATCGCCGTCTCCCCCGACGTCCTCCTGATGGACGAGCCCTGCTCCGCCCTCGACCCGATCTCGACCCTCGCGATCGAGGACCTCATCGAGGAGCTCAAGAACGACTACACGATCGTCATCGTGACCCACAACATGCAGCAGGCCTCGCGCGTCTCGGACCGCACCGCGTTCTTCAACATCGCGGGCACCGGCAAGCCGGGCAAGCTCATCGAGTACGACGACACCGCGACGATGTTCTCGCGGCCGTCCGTCCAGGCGACCGAGGACTACGTCTCGGGCCGCTTCGGCTGATCCGCCGCAGACGAGAGCGAGCCGCGTCCCTCCGGGGTCGCGGCTCGCTCTCGTTCCACCGCGTTCCCTCCGGGAACGAGAAGAGCCGCACTCCGCCATCGGAGTGCGGCTCTTCTCGTGCTCGGGCCGTCAGGCGATGTCGATCGCCAGTATCGGATCGGTGGTCGGAGTCGGCGAGCCGCCGGCGTCCTCGACCGTCACGGCGACGACTCCGCCCTCGGTCAGGCTCCCCTCGAGCGGGGCCACGGTGCTGCCCTCTCCCCCGTCGAACGTCCCTGCGGCGACCGGACCGGATGAGCCGATGTACCAGAGCTCGTAGGTCTTGTCCTCCGGCAGCGGCGCCAGGTCGTCCACCACGAGGGCGGAGCGGCCGAGCGAGCTCGACCAGACCAGCGTCGCCTGCTCGCCGGTGGCGACCGTGCCGGTCGTCTCCTGCGCGTCGGGGGCGCTGCGGATCTGCTCCAGAGCCGTCTGCTGCTGCGTCTGGCCGGGGCCGGACGAGAGCAGCGGCGGGAGGGTCACTCCGCCGACCACGATCACCGCGGCGGCCGCGGCCGCCGAGAGGTAGACCGCGGGGCGGGCGAACCAGCGGCTCCGGGCGCGGTTCGCGGCGCTGCCGCCACCGTCCCGGCGAGCCGTCGGACCGCTCCGCTCGCCCTCGGAGGCGACGGGGACCAGACGGGGCGCGGCGGGCGCCTCGTGGTCCTCGTCGGGCTCCTCCAGCGGCAGCTGCGGAGTGGTGGCGATGAGCGCCATCAGGTCGGCCTTGAAGCCCGGCGAGGGCTCCACGGCGGGTGCGTCGGCGACCAGCGCCTCCGCCACCTCGGCGAACGCGTCGGCCTCGCCGCGCGCCTCCGGGTGCTCGGAGAGGAAGCGCTCGTAGCGCTCCTGCTCCTCGGGCGTCAGGATGCCCAGTGCGTGACCCGCCGCGAGATCGCGCGGGTCGTCCATCCCGTCGGGGAGTCGCACATCGTTCACAGGGCCACCCCCATCTCTTCTCGAAGTCTGATCATTCCGTCACGCAGGCGTGTCTTGACGGTTCCCACGGGGCACTGCAGGATCCCCGCGATCTCGCTGTGCGAGTATCCGCCGTAGTAAGCGAGCTGCAGCGCCTGCCGCTGCAGTTCCGTCAGGCGGCCCATGGCGGCCGCGACCTTCTCGTGCTCGAGGGACACCTCCGCCTGCTCGGAGACCTGGTCGTAGTCGCGTCCGAGGTCTCGGATTCCGATGCGCATGTCCCGATCACGGCCGGCTTGAGCCGCGCGGACCCTGTCGATGGCCCTGCGGTGTGCCATCGTGAGGATCCAGGTCGTCGCGCTTCCTTTATTCGGAGCGAAACGCCCAGCGGTTTGCCAGATCTCGAGGAAGACCTCCTGGGCCACCTCCTCGGACTGGGAGCGGTCGACGAGGACGCGGATGATCAGGCCGAGGACCCGGCCGGCCATCTGGTCGTAGAGCGCGGCGAACGCGGCCTGCTCTCCCCCGGCGATGCGCTCGAGGAGGACAGCCGCCTCCGCTGTGGTGTCGTCCGTCATCAGCCCCGCCTCGCCCGCGCCCGGGCTGAAAGATTCCGCGTCATCCAGAAGGCTGTCACGGCCAGGCCTGCAACGACGACCGACACCTCGATCGGATGCGTCACGAATCGGACATCCAGCGCCAACGTGCCGATCGGCACGAGCGCGGGGTCGCCCAGCCGGGGGGCCAGCCAGAGCGAGATCACGGCCACCGCCGCAGCGGTGATGCCCGGATAGCTGCGCGGGCGGATGAGGACCCAGAGCCCGGCGAGCACGTCGAGGACCGCGAGGACGCGCATCACCGTGCCCTGCGAGAGCGAGACCCCCGCGGCGAACTGGGCGCCCTCCGCGTCGTCGACGCTCGGCGCGGCGAGGAGGTAGAGGGCGGCGACGACCAGCAGCCCCGCCCCCGCCCAGACGCGCGCGCCGATCCGGAGAGCTCTGCTGTTCTTCATTCCGCTGGCGCCTGTCTGTGGGGACTCGGGCGAGGATCGACTCCTCCTGGGCCCTCGCCTCGCGCACCGTGGCGGCGATGCGAGCAGAGAAGGGGCCGGACCGCAGGAACGCCTCTCGGCGCGAGGCCGCTCGAAGCGGCTATAAGTGGAGCCCGGGGTTACTGCGATCCGGCTTCCGCCAGTCTACCAAAGGCCTCCGCGGTGGCGGCGAGCGGCGTTCGCAGTGGGTGAACGCGGGTTGCGCGTCATTCCAGGGAGTCGCTCCGCCACAGCCGCGCGCAGCTCACGAGCTCGGCCGCGGTGGTCGAGAGGCGCAGGGCGCGGGTGGTCAGCTCGCTCGCCCGGACGGGGTTCACCGGCTCCACGTCGTCGGCGACCGAGACGGCTCCGGAGGCGCTCACGCGGCAGAACGCCGCGGCGCGGTCCAGTGCCACCGCGAAGTCGCCGTCGAAGACGCCGCGGAGGATCCGGTCGGCCAGCTCGGTGATCTCTGCCGGCCCCGTGGGAGTGCTGGCTCCGGCGACCACCGGGTCGATCGTGGCGGACAGCTCGACTCCGCGCTGGTAGAGGAAGCTCGTGCTCTCCGGGTCCTGCCGGATGACCAGCCGCAGCAGGTAGATCCGCCAGAGGGCGCCCGGCAGGCTCGCCGCGCTGGAGCGCGCCCAGAGCTCGGCGAGCGCGTCGATGCCGTTGTGGTCGGTGTACTCGACCAGGCGGTCGATGACCACCGGGTCGGGGTCGTTCCGGACACGGCTCAGCAGCGCGATCGCGGTCTCGTGGGCGACGCGGCTGATCTGCGCCGGGTCCTCTCCTCCCTGGAACGCCTCGAAGACGTGGGAGGGGAACTTGGTCGGCTTGTGGAAGCCGTCTGTCATGGGGCCGCCTTCCGCGGTCGTGCGCGCGGACGCTCTCGCGCTCGCGCTCCGTAGGGGGTTCGAGGAGGGTAACGCCCGCGGCTGGGCGGGTATGCCCGCGCGGAGGACGCGGTCCGCTCCGGGATCGTCCGCGCTCCGGGCCGCACCTGCTCCGGGCCGCACCTGCTCCGGGGGCGCCGACGGCCCGCTACCCTGGAGCGCGCGGGCCTCTAGCTCAGTTGGCAGAGCAGCGGACTTTTAATCCGCGGGTCGTCGGTTCGAGCCCGACGGGGCCCACCACACGACCGCCTGGTCGCGCTTTCCGGACAGTGCCAGGGCGCAGCCAGGTCGCAGCACTACCGTGCAGAGGTGCTGACCGTCCTCCGCGTCCTCCTGCGCCGGCCGCGGCTGTGCGAGGCGTGCCGCGTCCGGCCGGCCCGCCGCCGTGACCCGTTCTGCTCGACGGACTGCGCGAAGACGTACTACCTCTACCTCTGACGCCTCGTCCGGGCCGCGGTGCTCCGCGACGGCGTCACTCGTGGCAGAGCGACCACACCTCATCCGGGTAGTCGCGGACCTTCTCGCCGACGAGCAGGCGCCAGCGGCCGTCCTGGTGCTCGAGCAGGCGGCCGGTGACGACCTCCGAGAGCCAGTCGGAGTCGATCCGGTACCAGCGGACGAGGCGGACGGTCGTCGCGGTGTGCGAGACGCGGGTCGTCATCGCGGGAGTCCCTTCTCGAGGAGGGAGCGGGGTGCTGGAACCAGCGGGGCGTTCGACGCGCGAACGGGGGGATGACCCGCGCCGGGACGACTCCGTTGTCGACCGGCCGGGAGACTGCGGCGGGCATCCGGCGGACCGGATGCCAGGAACTCTAGACGACCGCGCGGACAGTGTCTGTCCCGTCGCCGGTCACAGCGGAGCGGCTCCGTTCAGCAGGCTCAGGGGTGGACGGTGCAGCCGGCCGGGCGCGTCTGCCGGAACGCGGCCGCTTCGCGGGTGCGGGAGCGGAGCCTCCTCGCGCGGCGGCGGAGGAGCCGCTCGCTCGGGCCGAAGGCTCCGGATTCGAGGAGCTGGCGGAGGGACAGGGTCACCTGCCGGGCCAGACGGGGATCGATGCGGCCGGGGATCCGGATCGCGTCGATGAGGTCGAGGGCGTTGCGCGTGGTGCGGGAGATCGCCATGACGGAACCCTAGGGACGCCGGGGCGCGGTGTGCGCGCCCCGGACGGGGGCGCCGACGGGGACTGATGCTCAGCCCCGGGGCGCCCCGGCGGGATCAGTCGTGCCCGTTGCTGCCGTCGCCACGGCCCGTGGAGGACTGCAGGCGGTCGATGTGCTCGGAGGCCTGGGCCTTGGTGAGGTCGGCGGGCAGGGTCTCGCCCGCCTCGCGCGCGAGAGTGTCGAGGTAGCTGCGCTGCGGGCCGGTCATCGGCTCGTCGCCGGTGACCCAGTCGGACGGGTCCTTGCTGGCGCTGGTGTCGCTGCCGTCGTCGGCACGGGCGCCGAGGACGTCGCCCTCGGTCTTGACATCGGGATCGGTGGTGTTGTCATCGCTCATGGTGCGACCGTACGCCCGACCACCGACGCCGACGAGGGCTTGCGGAGCGGGCCCGGGCGCCCCGCTTCACGAGCCGAGCAGCGCGTGCGCGACGGTGAAGATGACCAGCCCGGCCAGGGAGCCCACGACGGTGCCGTTGATCCGGATGAACTGGAGGTCCTTCCCGACCTGCAGCTCGAGCTTCTCGGACGTCTCGCGCGGGTCCCAGCGGTGGATGGTGTCGCCGATGATGCTGGCGATGTCGGTGCGGTAGCGGTCGACCAGGTTGGCCGCGACCGATCCGATCCAGGAGTCGACGGTCGCCGCGAGGTCGGCGTCGGTCGAGAGCCGGCGGCCCAGATCGACCACGATCGACTCGATGCTGCCGCGGAGGGGGCTCGACGGGTCGTCCATCGCGCCGAGGAGCGAGGCCTTCGTCGCCTCCCAGGCGTCCCCCGCGAGCTCGCGGACGCGCGGGCTGTCGAAGGCGCGGTTCTTGATCTCCTCGACGCGGGCGATCAGGTCGGGATCGGTACCCAGATCCTGCGCCAGCGTGGCGAGGTAGCCGTCGATCGCGATCCGGAACGGGTGCACCTGGTCCTCGCGCACCGCGGCGACGAAGACGAGAGCCTCGCGGTACAGCCGCTCGTCCACCGCCCGGCTGACCGCGGAGGGCAGCCAGCTCGGCAGGCGGCCGCTGACCATGCGGGTGAAGCTCTGCGGGTTCGCGGTCAGCCACTCCTCCGCCTGCTCGACCAGCGTGTCCACGAGGCGCCGGTGGTGGCCGGCCTCGACCACGGTGCCCACCAGCGAGCCCAGCGGCGGGCCCCACTGCGGGTCGAGGAGGTGGCGCCGCGCCAGCGCCTCGATCACGCGCTGCACATCGGAATCGTCCAGCAGGGCGATCGCCGAGCGGACGGCCGCCGCGCTCTCGCCGCCGACGCGGTGCGCGTTCTCCGGCTCGGCGAGCCAGAGCCCCGCCCGCCGGGCGATCCCGAAGGAGTCGAGCTTCTCGCGCACGATGGCGCCGCGGAGGAAGTTCTCCTCGACGAACTGCGCGAGGCTCGCGCCGATCTCGTCCTTCTTGGTCGGGATGATCGCGGTGTGCGGGATCGGCAGGCCCAGCGGCCGCCGGAACAGCGCGGTCACGGCGAACCAGTCGGCGAGCGCGCCGACCATCCCGCCCTCGCTCGCGGCCCGGACCCACTGCAGCCACGGGTAGCGCTCCTGCAGGGCGAACGACACGGCGAAGACGACGGCCATCACCACGAGCAGGCCCGTGGCGAGCCGCTTCATCCGGACGAGGGCGACGCGCTTGGCCTCGTCGTCGCGCCCGACGGCCGCGAGGGTGGTCATGACGCGGTGGGGAACCCCTCGTGGCGGATGCCCCACGCGACGGTCCACTCCTCGCCCGGCTCGAGCCAGCGCAGGCCCTGCCCGCTGTTGAACGCCTCTGCCGGAGCGGTCATCGGCTCCACGGCGATCGCGGTCTTCACGTCGTCGCCGTCGGGGAAGATCCGGGTGATGAAGACCTGGATGAAGTTGTGCGAGGCGTCGGCCCAGAGGAGCACGCGGCGGCCGTCCGCGGCGCGGAGGCCGTGCACGCTCTCGCCGTCGACCATCCGGACGTCGGCCCAGGCGTCGTCGAGCTCCAGGTCGCCGATGCGGCGGCCGGAGCGGAGGTCCCACTCGGTGCCCTCGACCGGGTTCTGCACGGTGGGGTTGAGGCGCTCGTCGACCTCGATGTGCACCGCCGCGTCGACGGTGATCTCGAGCTCGTCGGTCGGGACGTCGCCGATGGCGAGGAAGGGGTGCGTGCCGATGGCGACGGGCGCCTCGTCGGCTCCGACGTTGACGACGCGGTGGACGACCTTCAGCCCGTCGGCCTGCAGCTCGTAGCGGACCGAGGTCTCGAGGTGGAACGGGTAGCCCGCCTGGGGCACGACCGGCGCGGCCAGCTCGACGAAGGACGGGCCCTGGTCGACGAGGCGGTACGGGGTGCTCACCAGCAGGCCGTGGATGGCGTTGTGGTACTTCGGCTCGGTGATCGCGAGCTGGAGCGTCTCGCCGCGGTGGTGCCAGCGCCCGTCCTTCACGCGGTTGGGCCAGGGCATCAGGACGATGCCCGAGCCGAACGGCGGAACGGTGCTCTCCGGGTAGGAGGCGGTGATCTCCACTCCGTCGACCGAGAGGTGGCGCAGCGCTGCGGCCACCTCCGTCACGACGGCGTGCAGGGTGCGTCCCTCGGCGGTGAGGTCGAGCGGGAACTGGCGCCCGGTGGCGGGGGCGGGGGTGAAGTCGGCCATTCCTCGATCCTACGGACTGACGCGCTCGCCGAGCGCCCGGCAGCGGGTGACCGCGAGCCCCGCCTCCTCCAGAGCGGCGACGAGTCCGTCGCCGGCCCCCGCCCCCGTGAGCAGACGGTCGAACTCGTCGGGAGCGGCGACCCGGCCGAGGTCGACCACTCCGAGCTTCGAGGAGTCCGCGACCACGACCCGGCGGGTCGCCGCCTGCAGCATCCGGCGCTTCAGAGTCGCCTCGGGGAGGTTGACGTTGGTGACACCGGCCTCGGGATGCACGCCGGTGCAGCCGATGAAGGCGATGTCGGCGCGGATCCGCTCGAGCAGCTCGGACGCCAGCGGCTCGACCAGCGAGTGCTGCAGCGGCCGCAGAGTGCCCCCGGTGACGACGACCGTGAAGCGCGGGATGGCCGGCTCGAGCGCCAGCGCCGTGGAGAGGCCGTTCGTGATCACCGTGACGTCGCGCAGCTCCTCCCGCGCCACGAGCGCGTGCGCGATGGCGAGCGGGGTGGTGCCCACGTCGAGCACGATGCTCTGCCCGGAGGAGACGGAGGCGGCGGCCTCCTCGCCGATCGCGGCCTTCTCGTCGGAGGCGGCGCTCAGGCCCTCCTCGAGCGAGCGCTCGCCGGTGCGTCTCGGCGCCGGGATCGCCCCTCCGCGCACCCGCTGGAGGACGCCCTCGCTCGCGAGCAGGGCGAGATCGGAGCGGACCGTGACGACCGAGACCCCGAGCATGTCGGCCATCGGGGCGACCCCGACGAAGCCCGAGCTCTCGGCGGCCAGACGCAGCCGCAGCCGGCGCTCGATCGCCGACGTGGACTCCTGCTCGCCGTCCGTCCTCATCCGCCCATCGTGCCCGCGGGCCGGTGGACTTGTCAAAGGGAAAACGAGCTTTCCTTTTCGAAGATGCGCCCCTAGTCTGACTCCTGCCATGAACGAAGCGATCACACTCTCCGCCGGCGTCGTCAAGCGCCCGCACACGCTGGCCGACGGCCGCGAGCTCCTCTACTTCGACGACGCCGACACGACCCTCCCCCCGGAGCGCGCCGCCGACGCACGCCACCTCGACCCCCGCCCTGCCACCGCGCGGATGCGCCAGGACGTGCTGACCGGCGAGTGGGTCTCCATCGCCGCGTCGCGCCAGAACCGCGTGTTCCTGCCGCCGGCCGAGCTCGATCCGCTCGCCCCGGCGTCGCCGACGAACCCGTCGGAGGTGCCCAGCCGCTACGACGTCGCCGTCTTCGAGAACCGCTCCCCCTCCTTCGGCCCGCTCCTCGAGGACGCGGACGCGCCCGCCTCCCTGGAGGACCTGCGCACTCTCGGGCTCGGCCGGACGCTGACCAGCGTCGGCCGCTGCGAGGTCGTCTGCTTCAGCCCCGAGCACGAGGGCTCGTTCGCCACGCTCAGCGCCTCCCGCGCCCGGACCGTGGTCGAGGCCTGGGCCGACCGCGTGGGCGCCCTCTCGGCCCTTCCCGGCGTGCAGCAGGTCTTCCCGTTCGAGAACCGCGGCGAGGCGATCGGCGTCACGCTGCACCATCCCCACGGGCAGATCTACTCCTACCCCTACGTCACGCCGCGCACGACCCGCCTGCTCGCCTCGCTCGACAGCTACGGGCCGTCGATGTTCGCCGACGTCCTCGCCTTCGAGCAGGCCGGCGAGCGCGTCCTCCTCCGCGGCGAGCACTTCACCGCGTTCGTGCCGTTCGCCGCGCGCTGGCCGGTCGAGGTGCACCTCCTGCCGCACCGCCACGTCCCGGACCTGGCGGCGACCACCCCGGAGGAGCGCGACGAGCTGGCTGCGATGTACCAGCGCCTGCTCCGCGGCATCGACGCCCTCTACGACACCCCGACGCCCTACATCGCCGCCTGGCACCAGGCCCCGGTGCACGAGCGCCGCGACGAGGTGCGCCTGATGCTCCAGATCACCTCGCCCCGCCGCGCCGAGACGAAGCTCAAGTACCTCGCGGGGAGCGAGGCCGCGATGGGCGCCTGGATCGGCGACATCGCCCCCGAGACGAGCGCCGCGGCCCTGCGCGCGGCGATCGAGCGGGCCGACGCGGCCGTGCTCGAGGCCGGGATCGCACAGCGCCCCGACGCGGCGCTGCCGGTCGCCGCGCACAGCGACGACTCGCTTCCCGGCGGCGCCGCCACTCCCGCCACCACCGCCGCCGACATCGCCGAGGAGAACCGATGACCCCCGCTCCCGCCTCCCTGACCGCCGTCGCCGAGAGCGCGGCCGCCGCCTTCGAGCGCACCTTCGGCCGCCCTGCCGCGGGCGTCTGGGCCGGCCCCGGCCGCGTGAACCTGATCGGCGAGCACACCGACTACAACGACGGCTTCGTCTTCCCCTTCGCGATCGACCGCGCCACGGCGATGGCCGTCGCTCCGAGGGAGGACCGCCTGATCCGGATCAGCAGCGCCTTCTCCCCCGAGGTGGTCGAGGTCGCTCTCGACGAGCTCGGCCCCGGCGCCGTGACCGGCTGGTCGGCCTACCCGCTCGGCGTGGTCTGGGCGCTCACCGAGTACGGCGTCGACCTGGGCTCCCGCTCGGGCTTCGACGCGTACGTCGACTCCGACGTGCCGGTCGGCGCGGGGCTCTCGAGCTCGGCGGCTCTGATGTGCGCGATGGCCGTCGCCCTCGACGAGCTCTGGCACCTCGGCTTCGACCGCGCGACGATGGCCCGCGTCGGTCGTCGCGCCGAGAACGTCGCGGTCGGCGCCCCCACCGGGATCATGGACGAGTCCGCCTCCCTCTTCGGGAAGCGCGACGCCGCGGTGTTCCTGGACTGCCGCAGCCTCGACACCGAGGTCGTCCCCCTCGGCTTCGAGGAGGCCGGGCTCGTCCTGCTCGTCGTCGACACCCGCGTCGAGCACGCGCACGCCACCGGCGGCTACGCCGAGCGGCGCGCCTCCTGCGAGCTCGGCGCCGCGACCCTCGGCGTGCCGTCGCTCCGCGAGCTGACGGTCGACGACCTGCCGCGCGCCCAGGAGCTCCTCGACGACGTCACCTACCGGCGCGTGAAGCACGTCGTGACCGAGGACGCCCGCGTGCTCGAGACCGTCCGCACCCTGCGCGAGCACGGTCCCCGGGCGATCGGCGATCTGCTCGACGCCGGCCACGTCTCACTCCGCGACGACTTCGAGATCTCGGTGCCCGAGCTCGACACCGCCGTCGAGGCGGCGCGCGGCGCCGGAGCGATCGGCGCCCGGATGACCGGCGGCGGCTTCGGCGGCTCCGCGATCGCCCTCACGCCGGTGGAGAAGGAGGAGGAGGTCCGCGCCGCGGTCCTCGCCGCCTTCGCCGAGAAGGGCTTCGCGACTCCGGAGCTCTTCCTGGTCACGGCCGCCGACGGCGCGGGTCGCGTGCTCTGACCTCTGCTCCCGTCGACGCCCCCCTGCGACCTCGCGTCGCAGGGGGCGTTCCTCGTCCAGCCGCTACGGCGCCGGATCCGGCGGAACGACGGCGCGCGATTCTCCCCCGGTGACCCGGACCAGCTCGGCGAAGCTCGTCGGGTAGACGGTGTGCGCGTGCCCGGCCGCAGCCCAGACCACGTCGTAGGCGGCGAGGGCCGTGTCGACCACGGTGCGCAGCGGCGCGGGATGGCCCACCGGCGCGATCCCGCCGATCGTCTGGCCCGTCGCGGACTTCACCTCCGCGGCCGGCGCCCGGGTGATCGATCCGCCCAGCTGCACGCCCAGCCAGGCGGTGTCGACGCGGTGGCCGCCGCTGGTCAGGACCAGCAGCGGCGCACCGTCGAGCAGGAACACGAGCGAGTTGGCGATCTGGCCGACGTCGACGCCCAGCGCCTCGGCCGCCAGTGCGGCCGTCGACGCGGCCGAATCGAGCCAGCGCACGGTCGGGTGCACGCCGTCCCGGTCGAGGTCGTCGAGGACGCGGTCGACGGCCGGGTGGCTCCGTTCGCTCATGCCGCCGAGGCTAGCGCCCCGGCCGCGCTCACTTCTCGAACGTGGAGGCGTCGATCACGAAGCGGTAGCGGACGTCCGAGGCGAGGACGCGCTCGTAGGCCTCGTTGATCTGCGAGGCCGAGACGACCTCGACCTCGCTCGCGATGCCCTTCTCGGCACAGAAGTCGAGCATCTCCTGGGTCTCGCGGATGCCGCCGATGCCCGAGCCCGCGAAGGAGCGACGGGCGCCGAAGAGCGTGAAGACGTGCAACGGCAGCGCCTCGGCCGGAGCGCCCACGTTCACCATCGTGCCGTTGCGGCGCAGGAGCCCCAGGTAGGCGTCGAGGTCGAGGGGCGCGCTGACCGTGTTGACGATCAGGTCGAAGGTGTTCGCGAGATCGGTGAAGGTCGCCTCGTCGCGCGTCGCGTAGTAGTGGTCGGCGCCCAGGCGGAGGCCGTCCTCCTTCTTGCTGAGGGTCTGCGAGAGCACGGTGACCTCGGCGCCCATCGCGTGCGCGAACTTGACGGCCATGTGGCCGAGCCCGCCGAGGCCGACGACGGCCACGCGCTTGCCGGGCCCCGCCTCCCAGTGCGAGAGCGGCGAGTAGGTCGTGATGCCCGCGCACAGCAGCGGAGCGGCGGCCTCGTAGGGGATCGACTCCGGAACGCGGAGCACGAAGTCCTCGACGACGACGACGTGCGTGGAGTAGCCGCCCTGGGTGATGGTGCCGTCGCGGTCGACGGAGGCGTAGGTGCCGGTGTTGCCCTTCAGGCAGTACTGCTCCTCGCCCGCGAGGCAGTTCTCGCACTCGCGGCAGGAGTTCACCATGCAGCCGACGCCGACGCGGTCGCCGACGGAGTGCTTGGTGACTTCGGAGCCGACCTCGGCGACGACGCCGACGATCTCGTGGCCGACGGTCAGCGGGTACGCCACCGGACCCCAGTCTCCGCGGACGGTGTGGATGTCGGAGTGGCAGATGCCGGAGTAGGCGATCTCGATGAGCACGTCGTGCGGTCCGACGTCGCGGCGCTCGATGGTGGTGGGGACGAGCGGCTCGGTCGCGGAGGGGGCGGCGTAGGCGGTGACGGTGAGCATGGGTTCTCCTCGTGGGGCGGGGCGCGCTCCGAGGACGTGTCCGACGGGGTGGGGGACGCGAGAGCGCCGGGCCACGCTACCGGCAGGCGACTGGACGTCGCCCCCGAGCGCGGTCCGGCGCGGGTCCTGTGGCGCGGGACCGGTCAGCGCAGGGCGCGCTCGGCCGCCGTCACCACGTTGTGGATGAGCATCGCGCGCGTCATCGGGCCGACTCCGCCGGGCACGGGCGAGAGCCAGCCCGCGACCTCCGCCACCTCCGGTGCGACGTCGCCCGTCAGCTTCGCGCGGCCCGTCTCCGGGTTCTCGACCCGCGTGATGCCCACGTCGAGCACGGCGGCGCCGGGCTTCACCCAGTCGGCGCGGATGAGCCCGGGCACGCCCACGGCGGCCACCACGATGTCGGCGCGGCGCACCTCCGCGGCGAGATCGGCCGTGCGGGAGTGGGTGAGGGTCACGGTGGCGTCGAGGCCCTTCCGCGTGAGCAGGAGCCCGAGCGGACGGCCGACGGTGAGCCCGCGGCCCACGACGACGACATGCCGGCCCGAGGTCGGGATGCCGTGGCGCTGCAGCATCTCGACGATCCCGTTCGGCGTGCAGGGCAGCGGGCTGTCCAGCTCACCCTCGACGCCGAGCACCAGGCGGCCGAGGTTGGTGGGGTGCAGGCCGTCGGCGTCCTTGTCCGGATCCATGAGCTCGAGCATCGCGTTCTCGTCGATGCCCTCCGGCAGCGGGAGCTGGATGATGTACCCGGTCACGGCCTCCGAGTCGTTGAGCTGCCGGATGGCAGCGCGGATGTCGTCCGCCGACGCGGTCGCGGGGAGGTCCACGCGGATCGACTCGATCCCGACCTCCGCGCAGTCGCGGTGCTTGCCCGCGACGTACGAGCGGGAGGCGGGATCGTCCCCCACCAGCAGCGTGCCGAGCCCGGGCACGACGCCCCGCTCGCGTAGAGCGGCGACCCGCTCCGCGATCTCCGTCTTGACCGCTGTCGCCGTCGCGACGCCGTCGAGTACCTGTGCCGTCATCTCGGGCTCCTCGGTCGTGGCGCGGCGGAGGTGGGCGGTGCCCCGTCCTCCGCCGCGCGGGTGGTGCAGCGGATCGACTACAGCCCGGGGTAGAGCGGGAAGTCGTCGGTGAGGCGGGCGACACGGCCGCGCAGCGCCTCGAGGTCGGCCGAGGGCTTGAGCGCCTCGGCGATGACGTCGGCGACCTCGGTGAACTCCGTGTCGCCGAAGCCGCGCGTCGCGAGCGCCGGCGTGCCGATGCGCAGGCCCGAGGTGACCATCGGCGGGCGGGGGTCGAACGGCACGGCGTTGCGGTTGACCGTGATGCCGACCTCGTGGAGGCGGTCCTCGGCCTGCTTGCCGTCCAACGGCGAGTCGCGCAGGTCGGCGAGGACGAGGTGGACGTCCGTGCCGCCGGTCAGGACGTCGATGCCCTCGGCCTTCGAGTCGGCCGCCGTGAGGCGCTCGGCGAGGATCTGCGCGCCGCGGATGGTGCGTGCCTGGCGATCGGCGAACTCGGGCTCGCCGGCGAGCTTGAACGCGGTCGCCTTCGCGGCGATCACGTGCATGAGCGGGCCGCCCTGCTGGCCGGGGAAGACGGCCGAGTTCAGCTTCTTGGCGTACTCCTGCTTCGCGAGGATGAGCCCCGAGCGCGGGCCGGCCAGCGTCTTGTGGACGGTGGTCGTCACGAGGTCGGCGTAGGGCACCGGCGACGGGTGCAGCCCCGCCGCCACGAGGCCTGCGAAGTGGGCCATGTCGACCCAGAGCTTCGCGCCGACCTCGTCGGCGATGGCGCGGAACGCCTCGAAGTCGAGCTGACGGGGGTAGGCGGACCAGCCGGCGATGAGCACCTGTGGACGGACCTCGAGGGCCTTCTCGCGGACCGCGTCCATGTCGATGCGGAAGGTCTGCGGGTCGACGCCGTACGCGGTCGCGTTGTAGAGCTTGCCCGAGAAGTTCAGCTTCATGCCGTGGGTCAGGTGGCCGCCGTGCGCGAGCTCGAGGCCGAGGATGGTGTCTCCGGGCTGCACGAGCGCGGCGAGCGCCGCGGCGTTGGCGGAGGCTCCGGAGTGCGGCTGGACGTTGGCGAACTCGGCGCCGAAGAGGGCCTTGGCGCGGTCGATCGCGAGCTGCTCGGCGATGTCGACGTACTCGCAGCCGCCGTAGTAGCGGCGTCCGGGGTAGCCCTCGGCGTACTTGTTGGTCAGGACGGAGCCCTGCGACTCGAGGATCGCGCGCGGCACGAAGTTCTCGCTCGCGATCATCTCGAGGTAGCCGCGCTGGCGGTCGAGCTCCTGCTGGAGCACGGCGGCGATCTCGGGGTCGACCACCGACACGGGCTGGTCGAACGAGGCGGCGACGCCGGGGCTGGCGGGGGAAGAGGACACGGACGCTCCTTGGCTGGGAAACGGAAGGGGCCCGGCAGGTCGCTGCGGCGCGACACGGCTCGTTCGGGCGACCCGATCTACGGTATCCGTTCCAGCCCAGGCGTGCGGCGGGAAAAGTGTCCGGGGCGCTGCCCCGGAGGAGGTGCCGCTCCCTGATGGTCACCCATCCGAACGCCAGTCGCGGCGGGCTCACTCTAGCAAGCGGGCCGGGTGGCGCGGGAGTCGCGCCAGTCGGGGGCGGGCACGCGCGATCGTGCGACGATCCCTCGGGCGGTCCCGGCGCGGGACCGGGAGGGAGGGCGTCGCCGTGAGTCCTCGACGCCGCTCCGAGCGCATCGACGGCCGCAGCGACGAGGAGCTCGTCGCGCTGGTCCGGGAGGGCCGCACCGACGCGGTCTCCGAGCTCTGGCGCCGCCACTCCTCGGCCGGGCGCACCGTGGCCCGGGCGTGGGCGAGCAGCTCCGACCCCGACGACCTGGTCTCGGAGGCGTTCCTCCGCGTCCTGCGGGCGATCGCGCGCGGCGGCGGACCCGAGGGCGCCTTCCGCCCCTACTTCTTCACCACCGTCCGCAACGTCGCGGGATCCTGGGCCCGGCGGGACCGGCACGAGCGGCCGTTCGACGAGGCCGACCGCGCCCTCCCCTCTGCCGGCCCCGATCCCGAGGCGCACGCCCTCGCCGCCCTCGAGCGCGACCTGGGCGCGCGCGCGTTCCGGGCGCTGCCGCCGCGCTGGCAGGAGGTGCTCTGGTACACGGAGGTGGAGGGCCTGTCCCCCGCCGCCGCCGCACCGCTGATGGGCCTGCGGCCCAACGCGGTCGCAGCGCTCGGGGTGCGGGCGCGGGAGGGGCTGCGCTCCGCGTGGATCCGGGAGCACGTGGCGGACGCCTCGGCGACGGGCGAGTGCGAGTGGGTGCTCGAGCGGGCGGGGACGTACGCGCGAGGACGAGCCCCCGTCCGGGACAGGCACCGCATCGATCGGCACCTGGACGGGTGCCTCTCCTGCCGGGAGGCGCTGGCGGAGGCCGAGAGCACTGCGCGCCGCCTCGCGTCGGTGCTGCTGCCGCTCTCGGCCGGCGTGAGCGGTGCGGCAGCCTGGGCGGCGGGCGGGGGCTCCGGCGCGGCCTCCGGTCCGCTGCCGAGCGCGGTCCGGGCGTCGAGCGCGGTTCGAGCGTCGAGAGCGGTCCGAGCGTCGAGAGCGGGCAGCGGAACAGGAGTGGTCGTCGCCGCGTCCGCTGCGGCGGCACTCGCGATCGCGGGAGTCGTCGGGGCGGCGGTTCTGCTGTCCGGGAACGGGGGCGGCGCGCTCGTGGCGGCGGAGGACGCCTCCGCGCGGGTGGACGAGCGCGCAACGGCCGAGGCGGCTGCGCCCACATCGAGCGGAGGAGCGGCGGCGAGCGCCGACCGGCCGGAGACGGACCCGGAGGCCGCGGACCGGACGAGTGCAGCGGACGGCGATCCGGCGGGGCGGTCCAGCGGTTCCGGCGCCGCTCCGAGGAGCACGGTGCCGGCCGTGGCCGGACGGGCTGCGTCGGACGATGCCGGAGCGACGCGCGCGACCCCCGGGAGGACGGGACGCCCGCCGCAACAAAAGCCGTCCCACGATCCCGTCGGCGCACCGGCGTCGAGAGGGATCGAGGCGACCGCCTCCCCGACTCCTGCCGCCGAGCCCGCCC
>NZ_PSWJ01000033.1:0-30795 GCF_002932775.1 Rathayibacter sp. AY1B8
ACTCGATGCCCTTCTTCTCGAGCACCCGGTAGGTCATGGTGCACTGCACGCACGACGGCTTCGAGTAGACGGTGAGCATCAGTCGTCCCACCGGTCGCCGCGATGCGGGTCGTGCTCGTCGTTGACCGGGGACCAGGCGTGCAGCTCGGCCCACTTCTCGGCGGCGTCGGTGTGTCCGGCGTGGGTGAGGAGGTCGATGATGCCCGTCGCGCGCCAGCACGGCAGCGTCGGAGCGATCGCTTCCGTGACGGCCGGGTCGGAGAGCGTGGCCGCGAAGGCCGCGACGGCCGCCTGGTAGGTCGCCGCCGGGTCGGGCGTGGTCTGCTGCTGCTCGCTCATCGGTGAGTTCCTTCCGGGGTGTGGGCGTCGCCCTCGTCGTCGTCGCTCGCGTGCTCCGCGATCCACAGGTCCGCGGCCTCATCTCGTCCGAATGCTCGCAGGAGTCCGGCCAGCGCGTCGACCTCGGCGCAGCTGAGTCGCACGGCCAACTCATCGGCGGTGTCTCCGTGGGAGAACACGGACGCGAACTCGGCCACCGCGCCAAGGAGGGTCGGCTCCTCGGCCGCGGGGCTGGTGGTGATGGTGTCGGACATGGCGTTTGCTCCTCGGTGGTGGTGCGGGTCAGGATTCGGTGCGGGTGAGGGTGTCCACGAACATGACGCCCTCGGGGCCGGGGATCGTGGCGGTGTGTGCCAGCGCCCACCCGTTGCGTGCCAGACCTGAGAGGTCGACGTCGCGCTCGGCGATCCGGCGCAACTGGCTCTGCATCCCGTCCTCGTTCGTGGCCGGGACGAAGGTGCTGACGGTGGTGATCTGCTGCATGTTCTTCCTCTTCCTCATCGTTTTTTTGCCGTCAAGGCGGTTCTCCGCCTTAGCAACCGGAGGGCGCAGTGCAACCCGCAGGGCGGCGGTGGAGAGAGTTTCGGCGCGATGTGAGGGAGCGCAGCGACCGCGTGCCGAAAGTCTCGGAGGAGCCGGTGGCGCAGCCACTTGAACGGAGCCCGTAGGTAGCTACGACCGCAGCGAAGCGGAGGGAGCCGCCGAAGGCTTCACGGCAAAAAAGGGTGTGAGCCCGTAGGGCGACCAACGGCGGCCGGCGCAGCCGGGCGACCTCTAGGCGGCGCTTCGTCGCCGCTGCACGAGCGCAGCTCGCGCCTCCCGGAACGGGATCCCCGGGGAGCGTGAGGGGCCCGCCCCTCACGGGCTACCTACCTATATAGGTAGGTAGCCCTCGCTCGATCAGCTCGCGGCGGCCGTCTCGGTGGCGGCGGCTCGGGCTGCCTCCACCTCAGCGGCGGTGTGGTGTCCCTGCACGTCGGCGTAGGCGACTTTGTAGGGGCGGGTTCCGTCGTTCCAGTCGAGCGCGACAGTCACGCTCTTGGGGTTCACGCGGGTAACGACGTGCCAGCCGAAGCGGTGCTTGATCATGTCGCCCTTGGCGATCGTGTCGCGGCTGTGGATCGTGACCCGTCCGGCCGCGGCCTGCGCCTCGCGGACGGCGGTCCAGTAGTCGCGCTGGTCTTCGAGCTGCGCGCGCTGGGTGAGCAGCCGCTCCCGGTAGGCGCCCGTCGCGGGGGCGGTCGTCTCGATGTAGCCGCCACCGAAGTTGTGCGAGCTGCCCTCGATCTTCCGCGTGCAGCCGCGAATGTCGGTATCGAGCCGGTCGATGCGGCGGGCCACCATTCCCGGCGCGTAGCGGGATTCGGTGGTCCCGGCGGCGACGTCGGCGCGGGCGCGGGCGCGGGTGGCCTCGCGGTCGGCCTCGACGCTGCGGCCCATCGCGTTGTGGGCCTTCTCGATCGCGTTGCGGTGCCGCGTCTCGGAGTGGTGGCCGATCTTGATCGGCTCGCCACCCTCCGGGAGCCGGTCGAACGCGCGGCGCGCGGCCGCGTCGGCGGTATCGGCGTCCGCGGCGCGGCGCTCGGCCTTCGCGTCGAGCGCGTCGACCCGGGCGGCCTGGCGCTCGATAGTCGCCGCCTCCGCCTCGGCGGTCGAGCGGAACGTCTCTTCGGCTTTGATCGTGACCTCGTGTCCGGCGTCGCGCAGGGCGGTCGCGGCCCGGTTGATGGTCCACCACTTCGGCAGGCGGTCGCGGGACTGCGGGACGTACCAGGCGCCGATGGAGCGGCCCCAGCGCCAGCCGGACGCCTTCAGGATCTCGGCGGTGCCGTCCCCGCGGCTGGTGCCCTCGATGATCGTTCCGGCTTCGGGCGTGTGGGTGATGGTGAGCATGTCGGTTCTCCTTCTCGGTTCGGGGGGGGTCAGTCGTTGTCGCGGTAGTCGGCGGGCGTCTCGCTGCGGTCGTGCAGCGCGTACGCGGCCGGGAACAGGTCGAGCGCTCGCGCGACGTCGACCGGAACGACGACGTAGGCGCCGGAGGCCATGTAGCCGACGCGATCCGCGGGCAGCGCCTCCACGGGCTCGAAGTGCTGCAGCGTCACCCCGGGAAGCCCCGCGCGGCCCTCGCGGGTGACCAGGTGCACGGCCGGGGTCTGCTCGGTCACCGGGTCGCGGCCACCGGCGCCGACGATGACCACCTGACGGGCGGTCCGGCTGATCCCGTCCGCTCCGGGTCCGTGGTACTCGCTCTTGATGACCTCGGTACGGGTGCCGCGCTGCTGGCTCATGGTGTGTCTCCCTCTGGCTGATCGTTTTTCTTTGCCTCTCCGGCGGGGAAGACCGTTTGAGTGGAGGCGGCGGAGTGACGCCGATCACGAGCGATGTGAGGGAGCGCAGCGACCGCGTTCGGGATCGGTGGCACGCAGCCGGTGGAGCGAAATAGGTTGAAACCGCGGAGAGGTGAAGAAAACAGGTGGAACGGGCCGCCGTGGCGGCTTCCAACCTGCGGCGCGCGGCGCCGCTGCGCGAGGGCATCTCGCGCCCCCGGAACGGGCTCGGAAGCGTCTAGGACGCGGGAGGATGGGTACCTGGTAGGCAAGCGGCCGACGACGGGAATCCCATGCACCTGCTCGAGCTGACTATCGGACCGCGCCACTTCTCGCTGCCGGTCGACGTCGATCGCGTCGGGCTCACGCAGCGCCTCGAACAGGCGGCGGCCGCCGGCGGCGCCTTCGTAGAGATCCCGACGTCGCGCGGAACGACCTCAGCGTTCGTGACGCCCGCGACTGCCGTGTTCCTGGACGTCATCGACGCCCCCGACGAGACGGCCGACGGCCTGGACCCGCGGACCTCCTCGATCGACGTCGACCTGGTGGACAGGTTTTCTAAGTGGTGACGACGCCGCTCTAGCGACCGCGGTCGCCGCGGTCCGGCGCTGGCGTCGGTGAGGTGGCCGGGATCGCTCGGTCACCGCGCTCGGGCGCCGTGGTCAGCGCCGTGGTGGAGAAGCTGCGAGAGACGGTCGCCTGAGCCTGCGCGAGGGCGGTGTCGATCAGAGGGCGCCCGAACGCAGTGCGCGACTTGTCGACCTCGACAGTGCGCGGCTGCCCTTCCGCGGGGGTGTTGTAGCGGCGGAATCGCATCACGGTGGAGCCGGTATCGGCCAGCTGCTCGGCGGCGAACTCAGGGAGGGACCGACCTCCCGGGCCGGCATAAACGTTCCTGGCGTACTCGCTGGGCACCCATCGACCGCCGAGCTCGTCGGCGCCGGCGAGGGCGCGTTCGTAGGAGTCCTGCCAGCGGCCGGCGATCCGCGCTTCCGACAGCTCGAACGGCACCTCGACGTCGATCACTTCGACGCTGTAGCCGGCTGCCGCGAACCGCTGCCCCAGCTCGACCGCCTTCTCGGGCGAAGAGAGCACGGTGTCGATCACGACGTTCTGGCCGTCCCGAATGGCCGCGTCGCGGAGTTGGATAGCGAGAATGGAAGACTCTTCGTGCACGAGCGAGGCCAGCTCGAGCGGGAAGAACTTCTCCCCCGCTGCCTCGGCGGCGCGGACCTCGGGCGGCAGGATCGTGCTGTCGTAGGTGCCGTCCTTGATCGCTTCGGTGAGCAGCGCCCGCTTGAACTCGTCGGCGTCGATGGTGAGCCAGGCGTTGCGGTCGGTGCCGAGCACGTCTCGGAGAACGGTCGATTTACCGGCACCAGGCGGGCCGGCAAGGATGATCGCCTTCCGCTCTTGGCGCACGTCAGGGAATTGTGCGCGGTAGTCGGCCACAAAGCGGTCGTGTAGTTGTTGCCGCGCACCACGCGGCTCGTAATCCTGGTCGGCGCCGAGCCGGAACCACTCTCGGTTGTTCACCGTCGCGTGTTCGCTCTTGGGGCTCAGCGGCCCGCCCGCTCGCGCCCATGCACGCACTGTCTCGCGGTGCTTGGCGATCGCTGACGAGTCCTCCCCAGTCACCGACCTTGCTCGCTGTAGCGGTCCAGGATCTCGTCGTATGTGTCGACGTCGATGAGGTGCTCACTCAGAGCGCGTCGCACCTCTGCAAACTCTCCCGCGTCCGCGGTCGTCCAGTCGTAGCCGTCGCTAGCTGACCCCGGACGGTAGGACCAACGGCCGAGCTCATCGATGACCTGCTCCTTCGTCAGCTCCCCCGCGTCGTAGCGCTGAGCAATCTCGTAAGGCGTTGCGCCAGAGAATCCGGGCCGCACGTCCGACACTGCGGCCGCGGACTTCAATGCGCTGTTGACGGAGGGCTGTGAGATTCCAATTTCTTGCGCGAGCTGCCTCTGCGTGGTGTCCTCCGCAGCGCGGCGCAGCGCGCGAAGATATGACACCCGCGTTACGACCTGCAAGCTGCGCAGCTTGCGGATGGTCTCCCCATCGGGCCTCTGAATGATCGACACGGCAACCACCTCCTATAGAACATTCTATCTGAGGAGGCTGGCCGCCGATAGAAGTCAGCGGGCGTGAGCGGTCGCCAGCTCGGCCCAGTGGGTCGTGGCGCGCAGCGAGAGCGCTTCGCGCTTCATCGTCCAGACCGGCCCCTTGCGGATCCCGGCGAGGCCCAGTCCGACCGCGGAGCGGCCGTGGCGTTTCGTCACGGCGTCGATCGTGGCGCCCAGACCCTTGGAGTCGAAAGCCGTATCGAACACGTCGAGGAAGGCGTGGGAGTCCTTCGGCGACAGGTTGGTGAGGATGACGCCGGCCCGCACGTAGCGGGCGCCCTCGCGCAGCCGCGGGCGCAACGTCGCGATCGCGGCCTTGACGATACCCACCGGGTCGTCGGTGGGCACGGGGAAGCCGGCGAGGCCGCCGGCGGACTCGTACGGCGCGTCCGCGAACGGCGACGTCGACGCGAAGACGCTCATCGTCTTCGTCACCGACCCCTGCGCGCGCAGGCGGTGCGCGGCGCGTTGCGCGTAGACGGAGAGCACCTGCTCCATGTCCGCGATCGTCGTCACCGGAGTGGCGAACGAGCGCGAGAAGATCAGCTGATCCCGGACGGTGCGGGCCGCCTCGAGCGGGATGCAGTCGACCCCGCGCAGCTCGTAGACGGAGCGCTGCAGCACCACGGAGAACTTCTTCCGGATCAGCGCCGGGTCGGCATCGCGCAGGTCCCGGATCGTGTGGATGGACAGCTCCGCGAGGCGCTTCCCGGTGCGGCCGGCCACTCCCCACAGCTCAGTGACGTGCTGCGACGCCATGAGCGCGTCGAGCTGATCGGGCGTGTACCAGTCGGTGTCGCAGACCCCGCCGAGGCGCGGGTGCTTCTTCGCTCCGCCCTTGTTGACGAACTTCGCGAGCGTCTTGCTCGGCCCGAACCCGACGCAGACGGGCAGGCCGACGTTCTTGGCGACGGCGGCGCGCATCGCGCGGCCGATCTTCGCCCGCTCCGCCACGTCGCCGTCGACGCCGAGGAAGCTCTCGTCGATCGAGTAGACCTCCTGCCAGGCGGAGTATCGGCCCAGCAGCTCCATCACGCGGGCGGACAGCTCGCCGTACAGCTCGTAGTTGCTCGAGCGGGCGATGACCTCCGGAAGACGGCCGGAGCGGATCAGGGGTTCGATCTTGAACCAGGGGGTGCCGTTCTCGATGCCGAGCTTCTTCACCTCGTCGGAGCGGGCGACCACGCAGCCGTCGTTGTTCGAGAGGACGACAACGGGCCGGCCGGCGAGCTTGGGGTCGAATAGCCGCTCGCAGGAGACGTAGAAGCTGTTCACGTCGACCAGGCCGACGCGCCGCTCAGAGCGCACGGTGCAGCCGGTGGAGACAGACCGTGACGACGCCCCACACCTGGAGGTCACTCAGCTCGGCGACGTGGATCGGCGGGTACTCCGGGTTCTCCGCCCGCAGCACCACTCCCCCGGGGTGCAGCTCGAGGCGCTTGACGGTCAGCTCGCCGTCGAGGATCGCGATGACCACGCTCCCGTGCGTCGGCGTGATCGACCGGTCGACCACGAGCTCGTCGCCGTCGCTGATGCCCGCGCCGGTCATGCTCTCGCCCGAGACGCGGACGATGAACGTCGAGGTCTTGTCCCGGATGAGGTGGTCGTTGAGGTCGAGGGACCCGTCGAAGTAGTCCTGTGCCGGCGACGGGAACCCGGCAGCCACCGCGTCACTGGTGACGAGGAAGGCGACGGCGACGGCGTCCGAGGCCGGAGTCGCGATGCGCTCCACAACGGTCACGCTCATGGTCGGCCCCCTCCTCGTCTCATCGAACATATGTTCGAATGCGTCCGAGTGTAGGTCGGCCCCACCGACACTCGCTCCCAGCCCGCGCACCGAGCGGGATCGGGTGCTCATACCGGGCGAGTCCTACCCAGATACCTATATAGGTATCTGGGTAGTTTGCTAGGTGGATAGATAGCCATATAGGTTTGCGGCATGCAGACAATGATGATCTACAGCGAGAGCGGCGGTGCGACGAAGAGCACCACCGCGGTCTCCCTGGCGATGGTGGCGGCCGAGGAGGGGCGGCGGGTGATCCTGATCGACCTGGATCCGCGTGGCGCGACCACGAAGTGGCTCGACGCGCAGCCCGTCGACGTCGGGCTCGACGTCGGAGCGATCCTGGGTAACGCCGACCCGAGGGGATGGGCGGACGAGCTCGCCGTGCCTTCGCCCTTTCACTCGAACCTTCGAGTGATCCCGTCCGACCGCAGCGTGAGCGCACGCGAAACGGACGATCCCGGAGAAGTCGGGCATCGCTTGGCGGACTCGCTCGAGGATGTGCCTGCGGACCTCGCGATCATCGACTGCCCGAACCGCCAGGGCGGGTCGCTGATCTACAACGCCCTGACGGCGGCGGAGTCAGTGATCTACGCCGCCACGCCCACCGCTGACGGCGTGGACGGATTCATTGGTGCACAGGAGAGTGTGCGCCGCTACAACGACCTCAGCGACCGCGCAGCGGTCGAGGAGGCCGGCATCATCGTTGGCGGCTACAAGGAGACGATCACGCCGCGAGAGGCTACGCACAGCATCGAGCAGATGCGAGAGACGGGGCTTCTCCTGACTCCGCTCGTCCCGCACCGGACCATCGTCGGAGAGGTCCGGTACTCGCACGACTGGTACGGCAACTTCCGCAAGGGCGCACCCGTCGCCGCCGCATACCGTGAACTCGCACGAAAGGTCATCCGATGACGAACGAAGATCGCCCCGCCAGCCTCCCGCGCCGAGCACAGCCGGCGCCCGACCGCAGCGACCCGATCGCGTCCAAGCCTCGTCCGGCTCCGACGCCCGCACCGGCGCCGGTAGCAGCCCCGGTATCGCGGGCGAATGCGGGCACGGCGGCCACGCCGCCGCGGAAGCAGCCCACGGAGGTTCTGCATGTGGACGTCGATGCCGAGCTGTCGTACTACGTCCAAGACCTGCGAGCCGCGACCGGTCGCACTAAGAAGAACATCGTGGAATCGGCCCTGAGCGAGTACCGCGACCGGAACCCGCTCAGCTGAGCCCGAGCCCCTCGAAGATAGCCAGATACCTATATAGGTATCTGGCTATCTTGATTCTCATGCAGAATCTAAATGGCGCTGTTGCACCAGGAGCGAACGGCGGATTCGAATCGCTCTGGATCGGCGTTCCATTCGAGGGCGTGGCCGGCGGGGTCGCTGGCGATCAGCGTCGCATTCACGTGCGCGTTGCTGAACGAACGGGAGTCGCTGAACGGCGTGGTGCGATCACCCCCCGAATGAATCAGGAGCACCGGTATGCGTAGTGGTGCGGCTGCGTCTATCCAGTCGAGTGCTTTGAAGTTGAGAGGAACTGGTGAGCCCAGTAGACGACTGACACCGCGGGCGCCGAGAGCCCATGTGGCGGCCGCAGCGACGACACGGGGGACTCCGGCGTTAGCGGCGCTGAAGAGCACGCTGTTGCGCCAACTGAGGACGGGGGAGACAAGGATCAAGCCTGCGATTCTGGATCGGTGCGACGAGCTCGTGGCGAGGCGCAACGCCATTGAGGCGCCGCTGGACCAGCCGACGAGGACGACCCGGCGCGCTCCCCGCTCGAGAGCGAGCGCGATCGCAGCGTCGACGTCGACCCATTCGGTCTGACCGAGCGTGAACGCATTGAGTGGCGCCGTTGGGCCTTCTCCGTCACCGCGGAAGGAAGGCACCAGTGAGGTGTAGCCGGTGCCTCTGAGTGCATGCACGGAGCGAAAGGCAGCGTCTCGGCCGGACAGACTGCCGTGGATGTGGATCGCCCAAGTGTCTGCGGCGTCTCCTTTGCCGGAAAACAACCAGGCAGGCGCCTGTCCAAGCTCGGTTTCGACGGTCACCTCGCGGGCGTCCGGGTCGAGTTCTCGGGCCGTCGCGAACACATTCCCGATGGGTCGACTCAGGGAGCCGGCCGTGGGGGAGGGGGCATCAGCATTGAGTGTGAGGATGCGTTCGATCCCGTCTGGTCCGCTTCGCAGGATCGGACCGAGGACCGCGTGGCGGGTTTCGTCGTCGTAGAGCAGGCCGAGCTTGCCGTTCTGCTTCGTGATCGGAGTAGGACCGAGGACGATGCGATCGGGCGTCGGAACCGCGACGATCGGTGTTGGGCGGCTGCGCTGCGGTCGGATGACACGGCGCGCAACGGTGGCGACGACCGCGGCTCCGGCGACGCCGACACCAACTGCGGGGATCGCGACCCAGAGTGCGCTCACCGGCTATGCGGCCTTCCGGAAGCCGCCGCCGATCACTCGCGGAGTGAACGCCTGGTCGGGAGCGATGAGCGTGCGGACCCGAGCGACAGCTGCATTCTCGTCAAAGGTGAACGCGCCCTCTCCGCGAACCTCAGCGTTCTTCGTGAGCACGAGGATCTGTTGAGCGTGTGCGATCAATCGCCGGTCGCTCAGGTAGGTCGTGAACGGTGGTCGCTCGATGAGGCCGTGTCGGACGGCGGCCTTCGATGCTCGAGCGACGTCGATCCGGCGACGGAGAGGAACGACGATCGCCGTCCACCCGATGCCGAGCATGATGATGAGAAGACCGAGGAAGAACGGTATCTCAGCGGCGTTCCACGCGGAGTAGCGGAAGGCGTCTCCGCCGTAGCCGAAGTGAGAGGCTGTGAGGAAGGCAATCTCGATCAAGCAGCCGATCGTGGTGATGGCGAATCCGGTGATGAAGACGAGCTGAACCCCGCGCCAGTTGCGACGCGCGTTGATGATCGAGGAGACGGATAGCCACACGAGAGTCGCCATGTAGGCCGATCCGTAGAGCCAGACGGCGGTCTGGTCGAGGCGGTCGATGATGAAGTCGACGCTTGTGCGGCCCCGGTTGCCGATCAGCAGGAACGGCACGATGTAGGAGCCGAACATGATCGCCAGGCCCCACCGACTGCCGACGCGGCCTTCGCCGCCGGCGCGCCGTCCGAGCGCTTCGCGGAAGAACCAGAAGGCCGATGCTGCTGCCAGGTCGCGGACGAGGGTGATGACGTTGGTGCCACCCAGTAGCGCGTCATATGTGAAGAAGGGGATGGGGAATCCGTAGGTGGAGAGTGCGACGGCACCGCTCACCGTGGCCCAGAAAGCGGGACGCGCTGCGGGCTTCGCTGCGGCGCGAGGAGCCCGCACAAGCACCAGCGCAATGAGAAGCGCTAGGCAAACCTGTTGGATCATCCGAAATACGTTTCTTCGCTCGTCCGATTGAGTGTCTGGATACGGCGGACCATCGCGAAAGCTACTTCCTCGATGGCAATCTCCGCCTTCGCTTCTGTGCTTTCTGGATCATCTGTCGGGGCACAGAGGTGTGTGGCTCCGTGCCGCCGGCCCGGATGGATCAGCCGCGGGATCTGCTCGCTGAACCAGGCGTCCGGAGCGTAGACGAAGAGGATGTGCGCAAGCTCATGGCACGCGTTCTGGCTCTGGTAGTGGAGCTCGTCGCTCTCTCGGCAGACGACGGTGCCGAACTCGGCTGTGTCGATCCAGAGCCCTGTCACTGATTTGAGGTCAGCGCTGGCGGAGGCGATCAGATAGATCGGCTTGCCGTAGACCTTCTCGACGGACGATTGAAGATCGTCCCACGTCGCGGCGGCCGGAAGTCCGAGCCTGCTCACGAACTCGTCGGCCGCCTGAACGATCGATCCACTGCGGCCTTGGCCACTGCGGCGGAGCATCCGCCACCGGCCGCGACCTCGTTCCGTGGAGTCTGACGGCATCGATGGACTCCGTTCGCCTGGCCGGGAGAAGCTCATCCACTTTAGACGGCATTCCGGGCGCGAGCGGAGCTGCGTGGCCCTACAGGACGGCGCGGCCGGCTATCGACGTAGCTCGGTGACGATTTCGGACACGACGGCGGCGATGCCGCGTAGCTCGTCGGGCTCGATTGTTCCGAGCGATCGGGCGGCGACGCGCTCGATGCCGAGCGAGCGCATGGTGCCGTCGAACCCGAGGCGGGCTTCCACGGCCTCGACCAGCTCGGGGTCGTCTCTGAGCAAGTAGTCGGGGTCGACGTCGAGTGCTTCGGCCACGGCGAAGAGCACTTCGACTCGTGGTGCCGAGGGGAGTTGCCCGGCCATGAGCAGGCCCCATTCCTGGCGATCGATCGAGGCCCCGCTGAGGAGAAGGATCTCGGAAATTCTGGTGCGGGAGGTAGTGGCGTCGAGGCCTCGTGAAGTGAAGACCAGTGAGAGACGACGCGCCAATTCGGCGGGACGTAGAGCGCTGGATTCCTCAGTCGGCATGGATTCGCCGTCTGTGACGTAGCTGACCAGTTCCTTAAAGGCTACTCGGCCCTGAAGCTGCTTCACGAGCGAGTCCAAATCGGCGTTCGTGGCGTGCGCGAGCGCGAGAAGAACAGGGACAGGCATGTCCCGTTCTCCCTTGATGTACCGAAGGACGGTCCGGTAGGGCAGGCCGGCTCGCTCAGCCGCGGCCTTCACGTTGAAACCGGCGTCGTAGATGGCGCTCTTGACGGCCTCGCCTATGACGGCATTGACGTTCGTTGAGTCCACCTCCACACCACGATTCTAGGTCGGCGGCTACCGACGTGCCGTCAGTGTAGACAGTCAGTGTCCCATTTGGGCATCTACGAGTGTCCAAACGGGCAGTTTGGGACTAGATTGTGATGAAGGCAACGAGGGGAACCAACGACATGAAGCACACGAAGCACACCGGCACCGGCCTCTGCGCCGCGATGGCCGCTGCGGCTGTGCTCGCATTGGCAGGGTGCTCGGGCGCTGCTCCCGAAACAGCACGAACTGCACCGACGCCGACCGCCCAGATCCCTTCTGCATCGGGCTCGACTGCGGCCAGCACGGCTGAGGCGACGCCGACTGCGGCCGCCGCTCCGGTCGACTCTGAGCCGGTTCCCGTTCCGGGAGTCGAGAACGACGCGCTTGCCCTCGCGGCCTCGGCAGTGACGGCGTTCTGCCGCCCGACGCTCGACTACGACACCTGGATCGCGGAGCTCTACCCGTTCCTGACTCAGCAAGCGGCGATCGCCTACGAGACGGTCGATCCGATGAACGTGCCCTGCACGTCGTTGACCGGCGATGCTCGGGTCCGGGACGGCGACGGCACGTTCACCATTCGCGTTCTGGTGCCCACCGACGCTGGGGACTACTCGGTCTACGTCCACCGTGCTGTAGAGACGGCGCCCTGGGGCGTCGAGCAGATCACCCCCCTGGCCTCGGAGTAGGCCGGTGCAGAAGGGGGGAATTGGGGTACTGGCGGCGGTTATGGTGCCGATCGTCACCGTGGCGCTACTGCTGTGGGTGCTGTTCTTCGGCGGATCGGCCGCGGCCGCATGCCTACCTGGTGGAGGCCCGGTCAACGTGTCCGCGATCCCGGCGGACGCGAAGGTCGGGGCCTACGGGCACGACCAGCTCGTGAACGCAGCACTGATCGTCAATGCAGGTGCAGCGAAGGGGCTCGGCGCGGACGGGCAGACGCTCGGTGTCCAGACGGCGATCGGGGAGTCCTCGCTGGTGAATATCACCTACGGCGACGGCGCGATCAACCCGGACGGATCGGTCGCTGACTCGATCGGCCTGTTCCAGCAGCAGTCGAGCTGGGGCACCGTCGAGCAGCGCATGGACCCGACGACCTCGGCGGGCTTCTTCTACGACCGCCTCGTGGCCGTCGAGGGCTGGCCGGCAATGGAGCCCTCCATCGCGATCAACAAGGTCCAGCGCAACGCCGACCCGAACCACTACACGAAGTACCGCGCCGACGCCGTGGCGATCATGACCTACCTGAACGGGCTCGGTAGCAGCACGACGGGGCCGGCGACGACCGGCGCACCGGTCAGTGTTCCGTCGACGCCGACCAGCACCACGCCTACGACGGCTGCGCCGGTCGGTGGATGCGTAGCCGTGTCCGGAGACGCGCAGGCCCTCGCCGCCGGACTCGTGACGGCGATGGACGAGGGGCGCCTGCGCCTACTCGAGGACCGCTACGCGCAGCAGATCCGCGACATGGCCGCCGGGACCGCCAAAGAGAACTGCGGCATCGACGTCCGGATCCTCCAGGTCATCACCATCGCGCTGAACACGTTCGGGAAGGTCGGCGTCTCCGACCTCAACCGACAGTGCACCGGCTCGCTCCTGGGCGCAGGCACCGGCTCCTCGCACTGGATCAATGGCGGCGGTCACGCGGTCGACTTCTTCTCCTTCGACGGCACGGCCACCACCGGCTGCGACCCCAACGCGCTGAAACTCCTCACCGTTCTGGACCCGCAGGTGCCCCAGGGCTCCCGGGCCGGCCAAATCCAGTGCCGCTCGACCAGCTACGAGCACATCACTCAGTTCACCGATACCCCGAACCACCTCCACTTCGACGTGGGGTTCGCGGACGGACCCCTCACCACCGGATAACCGGACCTCTTCGGCGTCGCGACCGCGACGTCGATCCCCCCAGCACCACCAACGAAACGGAGCACCTCATGTCCCTGCTCGCAGCGACGACCGACATCCTCACCACCGCAGGCGCGCTCGGCGCCGTCGTGCCCGACCCGGGACCCGGCGGCATGCCCCCCGGGTTCGAGGCCTTTACCACCGTCATGGGCTGGGCCAAGTGGGTCGGCCTCGGCGTCGCCGTCGTCGGCCTGATCATCCTCGGCGTCACCATGACCGTCTCCGCCCGCCGCGGCGAAGGCGGAGAGATCGGCGGCTGGCTCGGCCGCCTGCTCGTCGGCGTGATCATCGTGTCCGCCGCGTTCACGATCGTCGGCTTCCTCATGGGCGCGTAGCGTCCGGAGGAAACCGACCGCATCACCAACGAAAGGCACGACGTCATGAGCGACACGGAGTCCCGCAACCCGTTCACCAGTCGAGGATTCATCTTCGGAGCCATCATCTTCGGAGTCCTCGTGCTGGCGGCGATCCTCCTCGCGATTACGTCCCTGGGCGGAGGTGGCGGGCAGAGTGCTCCCGCCACCTCCGCGACGCCCGCCGTCACCGCCTCACCGGAAACCGACACCGCCGCAGCAAGCGTCTGCAACCTTCCCGGTTACGACGAGAGCGGAACGCTCTCGACGGCACCTGTCACCGACTGGACCATCGTCGGCACGATGGCCGCACCGTCGTCGGACACCGCCGGCCCCGGCGTGATCGGAGAGGACGGGCTGCGCAGCTGCTACGCGCACACCGTCGAAGGATCGCTCTTCTCGGTGGCGAACCTCTGGGCGATGGGAACGGATGGGCGCCTGGCCGACGCCGTTCTCGAGCGCCAGACCGCGCCTGGCGCTGGTCGCGATGCCGCGATCGCCGCGGACATTCCCCAGAGCAACACCGGAGGCAGTGTCCAGATCGTCGGCTTCCGCGTGAGCTCGTACACCGCGGACGAAGCCACGATCGACATCGCCTTCCGCTCTAACACCAATCAGCTCCTCAGCTTCCCCGCTCCCGTGACGTGGGTCGACGGCGACTGGAAGTCGGTGTTGACCGCTGACGGTCAGCCGCCGTTCCGTCCGACCGCACTCACCAGCTTGGGCGGCTATATCCCTTGGGCAGGTACCGAATGACAGTGACTCCACCCGCAGGCGAGCCCTGCGCAGCGTGGGACGTCGTGTGCTGGTCATCAGCAGGCATCGGCGAAGTCGTCTCGAAGGCGTCTAACGACGCCTTGCAGCAGTTCGTGAACAACATCTTGGAGGGCTTCGGCAAAGCGGTCGTCTCGCTCGGCACCCTCTGGGTGAACGTTCCCTCCCCGGTGACCGTGGTCGACCGGGGAGGCGGCGTTAACGGTGGCGGTACCCCGCCCCTGCCGGAAGCGTTCGAGACGATCCTCGGCTACGTGACGTGGGTCGCGGCGGGCCTCGCGGTCATGTCGCTCATCATCGCCGGCGTCATGATGAGCACCCGTCGCCGCCACGGCGACGGCGAGGCGCACATGGGACGCATCGGCGTCATCATCTTCGCCGTCTTCCTGCTCTCCTCCGCCTCAGCGCTCGTCACGGGGTTCCTACCCCTGGCGCTGCACCTCAACGAATCTTCGAGCGTCGTCGGCTGGGTGCAAGGGCAGCTCGAGTGGTACGCCGGAGGACTCGCGATCCTGTCGATCCTCGTCGCCGCCGGCCGCATGGTCTGGACGCAGCGTGCGGGCGAGTTGCGCACCCTCGCCCGGTCGGTACTGACGCTGATCGCCGTCGCCGGCGCGGGACTCGTCGTGATCCGTCTCGCCACGCAGGCAGGCGACGCCTTCTCGATCTGGATCCTCAACAACTCCACCGACTGCGACGTCACCAACGGTGAGAGCAACTGCTTCGGCACGAACATCTTCGCGATGATTTCGCTGACCGCAACGTCGGGTATCGGCCTCATCGGCTTGTTCCTCCTCGGCATCCTCGCCGTGCTCATGACCTACGTTCAGATCGCGCTCATGGTGTTCCGCGGCGCGATGCTCGTCGTCCTCGCCGGCATCTTCCCGATCGCTGCGGCCGCGACCAATACGGAAATCGGGCAGCAGTGGTTCAAGAAGACGATGGCCTGGACCCTCGCCTTCATCCTCTACAAGCCCGCCGCGGCGATCGTCTACGCGATCGCGTTCCGGATGACCGGCACTGATCTGTTCAAGTCGGACGGGACCGGGCTGTTCCAGATCGTCACGGGCCTCGCGCTGATGCTCATCGCGCTCGTGGCCCTGCCCGCGCTGATGCGCTTCCTCGTCCCCGCTGTCGCCTCGGTGGGCGGTGGCGGTGGCGGTGCAGGCCTCCTGCTCGGTGCGGCCGCGGCCGGTGGAGCGGCGGAGATTGCCAGCGGAGCAATCCGCTCGCGCAGCGGAGGCGACAGCGGCGGGGGCGGAGGGTCGCCCGGCGGCGGTGGCTTCGGCTCCGCACCGTCCGGCAGTAGCGCCTCCGCCGGCAGCAAGGGGTCACCCGCTGCGACTCCGGCCGCCTCCGGCGCAGGCGGCGGCGCAGCTGGCGGAGCTGCGGCCGGCGGTGGCGCGGCAGCGGGCGGTGCGGCGGCAGGCGGTGGTGCCGCAGCCGCGGCAGGAGGTCCGATCGGTGTCGGCCTTGCGGTGGCAGGGAAGGCCGCCGAAGGCGCGAAGCACGCAGCAGGGGCGGTCAAGGCCGCCACGGACGACGCCACTGGCGGCAACGGAAGCGGGAACTGATGAGCACGACAACCCCTATGCGCAGCGCTGAGGCGCCGCGGACGTACGGCAACTGGCGTCGCCCGCAGACTGCGGGACTCGGCGGCCTCGGACAGCTCGCCACGGGCGTGCTGTTCGTCGGCATCCTCTCCTCGATCATCGCGTCGATGTTCTCCGGCCTCGGGGCCGCGCTCGTCGTCGCCGCGATCTTCGGCGGGATCTTGCTGACGGTTTCGGTGAAGGACAAGCACGGGCAGAGCGCCCTCGGAAGGACGGTGAATCGCGTGAACTGGATGCGGACGAAGGCCAAGGGAGCGAACGTCTATCGTTCAGGTCCCGCGGGTCGGGCGAAATGGGGCACGTTCCAGCTCCCCGGACTCGCGGCGGCGTCGCAGCTCTCCGAGCACGAGGACTCGCACGGGCGCCGATTCGCTCTCGTGCACGTCCCCTCCACCAAGCACTACACCGTCGTAATCGCTACCGAGCCGGACGGCGCCGCGCTGGTGGATCAGGAGCAGGTCAACAACCAGGTCGCGGAGTACGGCATTTGGCTCTCCAACCTTGGAGACGAGCCCGGCATCGAGGCAGCCTCCGTCACCGTCGAGACGGCCCCCGACACCGGTACGCGCCTGCGCTCGGAGGTCGAGGGGTCGATGGACCCGGATGCACCGGAGTTCGCTCGAGCGATGCTCTCGGAGGTCGTGAGCAGCTACCCGGTCGGGTCGGCCACGATCCGCGCCTACGTCGCGATCACCTTCTCTTCCCTGTCTCGCATCGGCGGGAAGCGCCGCAACGCGAAGGAGGTCGCCGCCGACCTCGCCGCCCGCCTGCCTGGCCTGACGACGAGCCTTGCCGCGACAGGGGCCGGCGCTGCACGGCCGCTCGGTGCTCAGGAGCTGTGCGAGGTGATCCGGATCGCTTACGACCCCGCCGCCGCCGTCCTGATCGATGAGGCCCGCGCCTCCGGGGACGTGCCCGAGCTGTCGTGGACGGACGTCGGCCCCGCGGCCGCTGAGTCCCGGTGGGAGTCGTACCGGCACGACGGCGCCGTGTCGACGTCGTGGACGATGACCTCCCCGCCGCGCGGTGTCGTGCAGTCGGGGATCCTCGCGCGCCTGCTCGCGCCGCACCGCGACGTCGCTCGCAAGCGCGTCACCCTGCTCTACCGCCCCATCGACCCGGCCCGCGCCGCGGCGATCGTGGAGGCGGACCTGAACGCGGCGCAGTTCAACAGCTCCGCGTCGACCAAGCCCACCGCCCGCTCGACCCTCTCCACCCGCTCCGCCCAGGCGACCGCGGCGGAGGAGGCCTCCGGTGCTGGCCTGCTCAACTTCGGCCTGATCGTCACCGCGACGACCACCGACGCTGTGCACGAAGCGGACGCACGCGCGGCGATCGACTCGCTGACCGCCGCGGCGCGTCTTCGGGTGCGGCCGGCGTTCGGGTCGCAGGACACCGTTTTCGCTGCGGGTCTGCCGCTGGGGCTCGTGCTCCCGCGTCACCTGCGCCTGCCCACCGAAGTGAGGGAGTCCCTGTGAGCCTGATCACCCGCCTGTTCTCCTCGAACAGCGACAACGAGCTCGAGCCCGGCGAGGACGTCCTGCCGGACGGAGCGGTCACCGCCGCGCACGGCGATACGACGGGGGAGGAGCTGACCGGCGACGGCCTGCCCACCGGTGCCGTGTCGTCCTCGGCAGAGCCCGGCACCGGCACGACGGCACCCTCGCGGCGGGCTGCGCGCGGGCAGGGCGAAGCTCCGGCCCCGGTAGCAGTGGTCGCTCAGCGCCCGACGCTGACCAGAGAGCGCACCACCCCGCGCACCCGACGCCGAGAGGGGAAGAAGATCGAGATCCCGCACGGCGGGAAGAAGAAGAGCCAGGGGACGGCGCTGCGCCGTCCTCTGCGCCCGAGCATCCGCGGATGGCTCGGTCGCGGCGGTGGTGAAGCCGTCAACGTCACGGCCGCTGATGAGTTCCGCGGGACGACCGTGCAGGTGTGCGGGCTGTACCCGTTCTCGGTCGGGACGGGTACGCCGATGATCGGGGTGCCGCTGGGGAAGAACCTCTCCACCGGCGCCTCCGTCTGCTGCGACCCGATCAGCTGGTTCCAGCGCGCAAACCTCATCTCCAACCCGTCGATGTTCGTGCTCGGCAAGCCCGGCCTGGGGAAGTCCTCGCTGACCCGCCGCATGGCCGCCGGCCTCGCCGGGTACGGCACGATCCCGCTCGTGCTGGGCGACCTCAAGCCGGACTACGTGGATCTGATCGAAGCTCTCGACGGGCAGGTGATCCCTCTTGGCCGTGGCCGCGGGTACCTGAACATCCTCGATCCCGGTGAGGCGTCGGAGGCGGCGCAGCGCCTGCGTGACGAGGCCGACCGCTCGCTCGAGCGGGCCGACGAGCTCGCGCACCAGGTCGACGCGCTCGGCGTCTCCGACGACACCGCGGCGATGATCGCGGAGGTCGGTCGGCTGCGCAAGCACGCCGCGAAGGTGCAGCGCCTCGCGCACCAGGTCCTCGCGGACGCCCACGGCCGCCGGCACACGATGGTCGCAGCGCTGCTGACGATCCTCCGCTCCCAGCCGCCGAGCGACCGTGAAGAGACGATCATCGACCGGGCGCTGAAGTACCTGGACGAGCACCACCAGGGCGTGCCGGTCCTCGCGGACCTGCTGCGCGTGATCCAGGAGGCGCCGGACGAAGTTCGTCAGGTCGCGTTGGACCGCGGCAACATCGAGAAGTACAAGGACGTCACCGAGAACCTCGAAGCCTCCCTCATCGGCCTCACCACCGGTGGACGCCTGGGCGAGGTGTTCTCGAAGCAGACGACCACGCCGATGCGCCGGGACCGGCCCGTCGTCTACGACGTGTCCTCGATCGACGACTCCGAAGGCGACCTCCAGGCCGCGATCCTCCTCGCCTGCTGGTCCGCCGGCTTCGGGACCGTCAACGTCGCGGCCGCCCTCGCGGACGCGGAGCTCGAACCGCAGCGGCACTACTTCGTGATCCTGGACGAGCTGTGGCGGGCGCTGCGCGCGGGTAAGGGCATGGTCGATCGCGTCGACGCGCTCACCCGCCTGAACCGTGCGCGCGGCGTCGGCCTGGCGATGATCAGCCACACCATGTCCGACCTCCTCGCACTGGCCTCCTCGGAGGATCAGATGAAGGCGAAGGGCTTCGTGGAACGCTCCGGCATGGTCATCTGCGGCGGCCTCCCCGGTGCTGAGATGCCGCTGCTGACCTCGGCGGTGCCGATGTCGATCGCGGAACAGGGGATGCTCACCTCCTGGCAGGACCCGCCCGCCTGGGACCCCGTGTCCGGGCACGAGTCCGAGCCTCCCGGCCGCGGCCGCTTCCTGATCAAGGTCGGCGGACGTCCCGGTATCCCGGTGCGCGTCGAGCTGACCGCAGCAGAGAAGGAGGTCAACGACACCAACAAGCTCTGGCACGCGACCTCCCGCGCCGGCCGCGCAGCGGAGCCACTGCCCACCGATCCCGTGAACGTCGAGATCCTGCCGTGAGCGTCCTCGTCGCACTCGGCGCGAGCTGCGTCGCGGCCGGCGCCGCCGGCGCCGCGATCATCAACGCGATCCGAGCCCGTCAGCGGACGGCAGACCGCGATCGGTTCCTGCTCACCCTCTGCTGGACCGGCGTCGGGCTCATGGCGAGCTTCGTCGCCTGGGACCAGTGGGACCGGGTGATCGCGTGAGCTGCCCGTCGACGCTCGCCTTCGAGGGCTACCGCTGGACCTGCCAGCGGTCCGCCCCGGGGGAGCACGGCTTCCACACGACCGACCTCCCCGTCTCCTTCGCGGAGCGGGGCCTCGCGGTCCTCTCCTGGGGGACCTCGCACCAAGCACCCGCCAACGACTGCACCCCGCGGTGGGCCGGCCCGATCTACACGGAGGAGTCCGCATGAGCGCCACCGCCAACAACCGCCGCCGCGAGCCTGGCAAGGCCAATAACGACGCCCTGATGCTCGGCGCAGCCCTCGCGGCGATCGCTGCGATCGGCATCGTCTGGGTGGCCGTCGCGGTCGGTTCCAAGCTCGACGGCGTGAACGAGGGCCTGCCCTCGGACCCGTTTGAAATCATCTCGGGCCTGTTCCGCGGCCAAGTGGTGTGGTCGACGTCCGCAACGATGATCGCCGCGGCCGCCGTCGCCGTCATCGTCCTCGTGGGCCTCTGGCTCGTGTGGATGCGCTCGCTCGGACGGAAGAACCGCTCAAGCGTCGACCACGCCGCCCGCTACATGGCGACCCCGCGCGACCTGGCGCCGATGATGCGCAAGGAGGCGTTGAAGAAGTCCGCCCGCCTCGGCGTCGCTGAGAACCCCGGCGTCCCGGTGGGCCGGCTGCACCTGGGGAAGCAGATGCTCTACGCCTCGTTCGAGGACATGATGCTGCTGATCGCCGGCCCCCGCGTGGGCAAGTCGACCTCCCTCGTCATTCCCGCGATCATGGCTGCGCCCGGCGCCGTGGTCACGACGTCGAACAAGCGCGACGTGCTCGACGCGACCCGCGACGTCCGCGCCGCCAAGGGTCACGTGTGGGTCTTCGACCCCCAGCGCGTCGCGTTCGAGGACGCGACATGGTGGTGGAACCCCCTCTCTTACGTCACCGACGACACCAAGGCCGCGAAGCTCGCGACGCACTTCGCCTCCGGCACCCGGGCGATGAACGCGAAGACCGACGCCTACTTCGACGGCAAGGGCCAAGAGCTGCTGTCCGACCTGCTGCTCGCGGCCGCGGCAGGCAACCGGCCGATCAGCGACGTGCTGCTCTGGCTGACCTCCGTCGAGGACGAAACCCCCGTCGAGCTCCTGCACGACAACGGCTACCCGACCAACGCGCGAGCTGTCCGCGGCATCATGAACACCGCCGACAAGGCCCGCGACGGGATCTACTCGACCGCGCAGGGCATGGCGGTGTGCTTGAAGAGCGCCGCGACCGCCGACTGGGTGAACGCCCGCCCGAACGACACCCGTCCGCAGTTCGTCCCGGAGACGTTCGTCACGTCGACCCAGACGCTGTACTCGCTGTCCAAGGAGGGCGCCGGCACCGCCGGCCCGCTCGTCACCGCCCTGACCGCCGCGACGATCGAGGCCGCGGAGGAGCACGCCGCGCGATCCCGCGGCGGGCGCCTCGCGACGCCGCTCGTCGCCGTTCTCGATGAGGCCGCGAACGTCTGCCGGTGGAAGGACCTCCCCGACCTGTATTCCCACTACGGATCGCGCGGGATCCCGATCATGGCCGTGTTCCAGTCCTGGTCCCAGGGCGTCGGCGTGTTCGGCAAGGAGGGCATGCTCAAGCTCTGGTCCGCCGCGAACGTGAAGCTGTACGCCGGCGGAGTCGCGGAAGACGAGTTCCTGCGCACCCTCTCCGAGCTGATCGGCACCTACGACAAGGAGACCACCTCCGCCAGCTACAACAAAGGTGTGCGCTCCACCACCTCGGCGCTGCGGCGAGAGAAGATCCTCGAAGTCGCGGACCTCACCAGCATGGGCCGCGGACGGGCGATCATGCTCTCCTCCGGAGCCCGCGCGGCGCTGGTCGACACGGTGCCCTGGTACAACGGGCCGAAGGAGCAGGTCGCCGCGATCAACGCCTCCATCGCCGCCCACGACGCCAGCAGCGGACCGGCGAACGCTGCACCCGTCTCGCCTGTCGTGACGGTGATGCCTCCGCTCGAGGATCAGCCTGCGGCGGACGTCGACGCGGAGCAGAACGCGACTCTCCGGGGCGAGCGATGAGCGACGAGGATCTGTTCGACGTCGACACGGATCCCGTCACGCTGCACCCCGTCGAGGAGGAGGTGGACGAGGAGGAGGTGCCTGCGACGTACTTCGGATCTGCCGACGAGTGGGTCAGGAAGTTCCTCCGGCCCTCCTATCGACGCCGGGTGACGGCCAAGGGCCAGGCCGCCGGCGATCGGTGGGCGGCTGAGTGGTGGAGCAGCGTCGAGGCGCTGACCCGCATCGAAGCCCTCTGGCGGATGTGGGAAGAGATCCGCACCAGCGCCGGCTCCCTGAGCGCCTACTGGATCAATCACCTCGACCCGCACATGCGAGTCCTGCTCTCGCCCAGCGGCCCGTTCGCGACGTCGACAGACGAGAACCGGCCGGGCGACATGCTTCCCTACACAGCCCCTCCGACCGGGATGTTTCCCGAGGACGCACAGGGCTGAGGACGACGGACAGAGAAGGGCCCGCGACACCAACCGGTGTCGCGGGCCCTTCTCTGTTCCAGCGTCAGCGACCTGGTTCGGACCGCTCGATCTGAGCACCCTGGCCACGCGCGCCTCGCGTCGAGGGGACGCGAGTGCGCTTCGTGGCCTCCGCGCCGCGCGCAGGAGTGGCGAAGGAGGCGTCGACGGTCATCCGCGCGTTGACCTGCTCCTCGGGAACGTTCTGAGCCTGCATCGATGCTGCGGTGTGTGCTCGCCGCTCGGCACTGTCGTACGCAAGCTCTCCTTCGGAGCGTGCCGCGGCCGCACGCCCCTCCTGAGCGGGTGCGGGAGCGTCGGGGGCACTCTGCTGGCCGCTGTCGTCTCGGTAGAGCGCGACCTGGGCACGAGCGTCCTCAGCGAGGCTACGCAGCTCCTCAGGGCTCTGCGTGGGTGTCCCGCCGGCCTCCGCGTCTCGGTCGTACTGAGCAGCTTGCTGCTCGAGCTCATCGGCGCGACGCTCGCCGTCGACGGGGATCTCGACGGACGTGTTCTGGGATGCGTCGTTGGCGCGGTCGAGGCGGTCGGCCTCCGTGACCATCACCTGAGCTTCGGTGACGTCGCGCTGCGACTGTGCCCGCTCGGCATCCGCTGCGTCGACGGCAGAGCCGCCGGTCTGGTCCGTGCGCCACTCCTGCACGAGAGCGGCGCGGGCGGCTTCGGCAACGGCCGGGTCTGCGGGCTGCACCCGTCCGTCGTCATCGAAGGCGACGGCCGTCTCGACGCGGTAGTCCTGGTAGCCGACCGGATCGTTGGCGCGCTTCCACTCCTCCGCAAGGCTTACGTGCATCGCGGGAATGTCGCCTGCGACCGCTGCGCGGTAGTCCTCGATGAGAGCACGCTCGGCCGAAAGATTGGGCTCTCGGGCGTCTCCGACAGGCATGGTGAGACGGTCCTCGTCGTGCCGGTGGTACCCCTCGGGTGCGGCGGTAGTGGCCCACTGCTTCGCGAGGTCCAGCTCGGTCGGGGTGTCGCGGGCGATGCCCTGCAGCGTGGCGACGTCGACGCCGTAGCGCTCCTTCGCCTCGGACGCGATCAGGGCGCTGGCGGACGCGATCTGCGGGTCCGCGTCCTTCCACGCCGCGGCCGTCTCAGCGACGCGGGCGACGTCATGCACGGTCGCCTGATCCCACCACTGGGGATCGTTGACGACTGTCACGGCCTGCCGTGCAGACGCCCGCTCAGCCTCGTAGCGGGCTGCGAGCTCGCGCGCCTCGATCGCGCTGCGCTGCTGAGCCTCACGCATCGCCTCCTGGTACGCGCGAGCCAGCTTCTCGCCCAGCTGGACCGCGATTGTGAGCGCGATCCGTGCGGACGAGTTGATGGACTCCTCCACGCCTCCGTCGTCGTCAGCCATAGTGATGCCTCCCCTTCACTCGTGTAGGTCTAGCGGTCGCGTCCGTCGCGCTCGCGCGGCTCAGCGCCGCGCTGCGGGGCAGCGATAGATGTGGCGTCCGGCGCAGCCTTGGTGAGCTTCGTCGGCACCGGGCTCCCGGTCGCGAAACTCGCCTGCACTGTCTCGCGTGCGCGACGGGTGTCCTCGGGCAGAGCATCCCAGGCGTTTTTCTGGATCTGCGCGTTGTAGCCCTCGTGAACCGCCTTCAACTGGTTCCGGATCGTCCCCGCGAGCTCCTGGGTGCGTCGCGCGTCGCCAGCGGCCTTGTGGGCGTCCATAATCGCCCGCGTGGTGCGCACGATCTGGCGCAGCAACATCGCCTCCTCGGCGGCCTTGTTGCGCTTCCCGGCTGTCGCGAGGATCAGCATCGTCGTGCCGGCCATCGACGGCATCGCGGTCGGCCGCGGCGTCGACTCGTGCGCGCGCAGGTGCGCGGATCGGGCGAGCTGGCGCGACGCTTCGGCCAGCGGTCCGGGAGTCGGCTCGAGGCGCCGCGACCACGCTGCGTACGCCCCGGATGCTTCTCGTGCAGCGTGAGCCCACGTCGCCCGATCGGACGGGTCGACGGTGCTCAGGTAGTCGTGGAGCCGGGTCATGTCCTCGGCGTAGGTTGAGTACAAGTCACTCGACAGCTCGGCCTCCTCGCGGCCAGGCTTCACCGGCTCGTACCGCCACGGGTTTTTCGCGGTGGCGCGCCACTCGTCCACGGCTGCCTGGGCAGTCTGTGGCTCGTCCGGCCAGCCCTTCCGCAACTCCGGAAGGGTCAGGTCGCGAGCGAGGCGCCCACCGCCGTGCCAGACGACCGGCGCTCCCTTGTCGGGGCGCAGCGCGACGGAGTAGCCGGCGACAACGTCGTCTCGACCGGCGGCGTAGCGGGGGCGGATGAGCACCCCGGCCTGGCGCATTCGACGCACGAACTCACCCTCGTCCGCGGAACTGGTCGCGGCTGAGCGGACGGCGCGTTCGAGTCGGTGTGCGTCGACCTCGACGGCGCCTCGTCGGCGTGCAGCTTCACGCTCGCCGGGGACGACTCCGCGCTCACCAAGCTCGCGCTCCGGAGCGTGCAAAGGCTGTAGGTCGAAGTCGCGTTCCAGCTCACGGCTGACCTTCTGGGCGAGGCGCTTGTCGTAGGGGATGTACGCCTTCGTGCCGTCCTCGCGCACTCGGGAGACGGCGATGTGGATGTGATCGTTGCCGTTCTTCGAGAGACCATGCCGCACGGCGACCCACCGACAGTCGGCCTTGCCGATGTCCTCGCCAGCGAACCCCATTCGGCGCACGAACTCGGTGGCGATCTGGCCCCACTTCTCGTCGCTCAACTGCCCCTCCTCGGCTTTCAGCGAGAGGGAGCAGTGCCACACGTCGGCGTCGACCTTCTCGGTGACCGGCTTCCCGGTACGGGAGTCGATCATCAGCTCACCGGTGGTCGGGTCGGTGACCTTCTCCGCGCGCTGCACGGTGACGCCGAATGCCTCCTTGGGGAGGTTCAGATCGCGCGCGACAGCGAGCGCGGCGGCGTGGTCGAGGACGCTCTCTCCGTGCATCGCCATGATCGCGCCGTTGCCGGCGATGAGGTGCTGTTCGGTGTGCTCGTTCGAGCGCCCCTCGCCCGCAAGGTAGGTCATCAGGCCGTCCATGCGGCCGCCGTAGGTGACGTTCGGAATCACAGGCCGGCCACCCGACGAACGGCGTCGCGAATCTCGGGAGCGAGCTTCTGGAACTCGCGGTAGATCGCCGCAGCCTCGTCAGGGAATCGGCCCTCGGTGTTCGCGAACTTGGCGAGCTGGTTGACGTTGTTCGTCAGGTTCTCGAGGCGAGAGTTCACGGAGAACAGCTCGGCGACAGCCTGCTTCCACTCCGTGTCGGTCCGCACCTGGGCGTTCATCGCGGACTCGAAGAGCAGCCGGGGAACCGTGACGCTCTGGACGACCGCCCGAGCCTCAAGCTGCACCCGCTCCTCGTCGGTGACGTAGACGCGATACGGCTTGTCCCGCTTCTCGTCTCCCTCGACGTTCGCTCGCCGCTTACGGCTGAACAACGCACGACCGCGATCTTCGCTCATCGGCGTGTCCTTCCTGTCCTTCGGCCCAGCGCAGCGAACCCGCCAAATCGGCGGGGACCATACGACCAGTATGCCCCCGGCCGGCGCGCAGCGCCAGGTCGGCAAGCGAGTTACCGGCGGTAAGTCGACAGCTTGCTCCACAAACCGGCCGTGCCCGAGCGTAGCGAAGGAGCACGAAGCCGGACCGCGAGCGGCACTCCGCGGCGGTAGAACTGGGCCTCCGAAACGGAGACGTAATCGCGCCTTTCAGATGCCCATTTGGGCATGTACCCTGACGGCATGAGCGACAACACCAGAAACCCAGAGGACGCGGCTGACGCTGCGCGCCGCCTCCTCGAATCGACTGTCGAAAAGCGCGTCGATGCCGTCCGAACGATCGTTACCGCCGCGAACGACACGGACGCTGCTCGGACCGCTCTCGCTGACGCGCAGAACCGTCACGCAAAGGCCTGGGCTGAGGCGCTGGCGTCGGGATGGTCAGAGAAGGAACTCCGCGCAGCAGGAGTGCCGCGGCCTGACCAGCCGCGAGCGCGCGTCACCCGCTCTCGACGGTCGACTACTGCTGACGCCCCCGCCGCCGAGTTGACGGAGAACAACGGCGCGGAGTCGATGGAGAACGTGGCATGACCAACCACGCCTCCGCTGCTTTGCACGCGCAGGTCCGCTCGTGGGCGGAGGGTTCAAACCCTCTCGCCGCGGCCGTCGAACTTCTCATCCGGTCGCGTCTCGTCTACGCCGGTGCGCCGTGGATCAAGACCGACAACGCCTGGCAGACGAGCGCCGTCGACTTCGACCGCCTCGCCTACGAAATCGGAGCGCTCAGTGGAGGCGAGCAGCGCATCGCGCGGATCGCCTCGTCTCTCGGCCAGGGAGTCCCGGTCGACCTCCGCGAGGACGTCGCCGGCCTCGACCTGGCGCACACTCGATTGGTCCTCGCGGCGATCGCACACGGGGCCGGACTCGGAGAGCCCGGCACGACGATCCAGACCGTCGACGGAGTGCCGACGATCGTTCACTACGACGCTCTGGCGACGTGGCCGAACGAGTAATTTGATCGTGCACGACAACCCCCCTCGTCGCTGTGGAGGCCCCCGCTAGAGCATTCATGCTCGCGGGGGCTTCTCCGTTCCCACGACAAGCGCGCCGGCTGCGGTCCGGCCGTCCATCCGACGCTTCACTCTTGCCTGCGCCGATCGACCGTCAAGAGCGCTGCGCGTCCCTTCGGGATGCCCCTGCGGGGCACTCCTGACGGCCGCCCGTCTCCGGCATCGCGCCGCTTATCGGATGGATGGCCTCGGTGCGTGCTCAGCCCCGAGAGCGCAACTCCGCAGCGCGCGCGGCCAGCTCCTCGCGGACCTCGGCGGCGGCGCGCTTGCGGGCCATCTCGCGGTCCCGAGCTGCACGCTCGAACTCGCGCTGATCGGCCTTCATCTTCGCGATGATCCGGTCCACCTCGTCTTGGTCGATGCTCGCAAGTCGGGCGGCCTCGGCCGCTCGCTCCGCAGCGGCCCGAGCACGGTCGGCGTCGCGCTGCGCAGCAGCGACCCGGCGCGCGGTGTCGAGCTGCGAGTGCTCGGTGATGACCCGGCGGATGACCCACCCGTAGAACCCGAGCGCGTTGCGGCTCGTGAACGTCTCCGGGACACGGCGACCGTCGCGAGACAGCCAGGCGTTCATGGCGAACATCAGCCCTTCGACGCTCCACTCGGAGACGTCGATACCTGTGCGGTCGAGCATCCCGACGACGTGCCCGATGTGCACTCCACGGGCGAGCCACGGGATGCGATGAGCCAGCGCAGCAGCGAAGCGCTGCAACTCGATCGATCTGGGAACCGCCGGCCGACCGGTCGAGCTGCGTTTTGCATCACTCCGTCGCCTCGGCTGCCGCGAAGCGGCTCCTGAGCGCGGTTCACCGCGCGTTGGTGAGTGTCTTTTAACTGGGGCTGTAGATGTAAGTGGGCGCCTACGGGGTAGCTGGACATTCTCCACAGAACCGAAAGATTCGCCCGTCCGTGACGTCGGTGCAGGCAAGGTCGCCGGCGTGGGACGCGGCATGATCAGCGCCCTCGTGGAGGCCATGCGGAGCTGTCGGCCGCCGTGCGCCGCGTGCGCCGCGTTCCGCTCAGCGCGGGTCAGGTAGCGGCCGTCGAGAACCGTCGCGGCGAAGCCCAGCGACTCCATCAGCGCACGGGCCCGCTGCACCGTCTTGCCGCACATGCCCAGCGCGGCCGCGACCGTCTCGTGTGCCGTCGTCACACCGCGCCCGGTGTCGACGTCGGCCGCCAGCCAGTCGGCGCGAGCGACGCGCAGCAGCGTGTCCGGAGCGACACGTGCAGCGCGGCGCAGCTCCTCCCCCGGCGACGTCCCCAGCGCGTCCATCAGCGCGTCGAACCAGTGCGCTCCGGACGTCCACGCCGGAAGCGGACCGTACGCGCCTGGCGCCGGCTCGGGGCTCCATGAGCTCGCTCGAGAACTGTTCGGCCGCGACGCGGCTGCCTGTGGCGTCTCAGGTGCACAATCGACCGACTCCTCCCCTGAAAAAAGGGTGGGTCGGGTGTGCACGGAGACGGACTCCGCTGTTACGATGTGGGCATTCCTTCCGGGTACGTTCCGGGTGGGTACACCGAAGGCCCGGCTGGATACCGGTTCTTGGGTGGGACTGCTTCACACCTCTGAGTCGCCAAACTGTGCGAGGTGGGAAGCCAAGGCTTCTAGGCCCGTCGCGAGAGCGGCGGGCCTAATGCGTTAACGGGTGTCGATGGGCAGCTCCTCCTCGAGGAGAGTCGGCTGTGCAGGCCACCAGGACGGAATTCCTTCGTCGGTCAGCTCGCTCTGAACGTGCTCGACCAGGCGCTCGAAGAACACCGCAGCCGACACGTTCGCGCGCAGCGCCATGACATTGAAGTCGTCGCGAGCCTGGCGCTCGACGGTCCAGGCGACGTTGGTGGGATCCACCATCGTTCCTCGGGGACGCCGCGTCGAAGCCATGCGTTTAACGTAGGGCTGTGGCTGTGATTAACGCGATCCGACACGCCGCATCAAGTGACCATTTGGGCACTCAGTCTTTCCGCTCTCCCTCGGGGAGCGGAAGGGTGACGTCGACGGCGCGCAACTCTGTCATGTTCGAGCGCTCGACCGCGCGGTAGACCGTTGAGCGCGTCACCCCGAACTGCTCCGAGAGCTCGGCCACGGTGTAGTTGCCCGAGCGGTACTCCGCCACAAGGTGTGCCTCGATCTTCGGGGAGAGCTTCGGCTGGCGGCCGCGCAGGCGCCCCTTCGCCTTCGCGATCTGCATCCCCTCGCGCGTGCGCGACCGGATCAGGTCGCCCTCGAACTCCGCGATCATCGCAAGCACGTTGAACAGCAGCCGGCCCATCGGGTCAGTCGGGTCGTGCAGCGACCCGCCGATGTTCAACCGCACTCCCCTGCGGGTCAGCTCGTCCACGATGTCGCGCGCATCCGTAATCGACCGCGCGAGCCGGTCGAGCTTCGTCACGAACAGGGTCGAGCCGGTGTCGCACGCGGCCAGGGCCTCGCGCAGCGCGGGCCGCTCACGGTTGGACCCTGTGAGGCCGGCGTCGACGTAGATCCGATCCGCCGGCACCCCCACAGCGCGCAGCGCGTCACGCTGCGCCTGCGCGTCCTGCTTGTCCGTCGAGACCCGGGCGTATCCGATCAGCTCAGCCATCTGACCAGTATCCCGTTTGACGCCCCCCTACCGAACAAATCATCGGACGGGTCTAACGGGACACTCAGCGCCGCGGGTTTTCGCGGCGCTCGGTGTCGCGTCTGCGTGTACCGGTGAACGATCCCCATACGGGACCAGTAGCATGGCGTCGCGAGCACCTGCGCTGGTACGCTCCCCACCATTCGACCTACTCGAGGGGCAGCACGATGCAGACGCTTCGCAACACCGTGTTTACCGTGACGGTCGCAGGGATCGTCGCCGGCTTCCTTGCTGTGGGTGCGGTGGCTACCGGGATCACCAGCGAGAAGCCTGCCGCGGGAAACCCCGAGCCGGTTGCCTACTCCGAGCCGAGCTGGACCGACACCAGCACGCTCATCATCGGCGGTTACGAGACACCTTCTCCTGAAATGATCGCGACCACTCCCCCGCTCTCCGAAGAGTGACGACGGCACCTGCCGACGATCCGGCTCGCTGCGAGCCGGGGGCATTCTCGTGACGTGGGAGCAATGGACGTTCTCGCTCGGAGCGATCCCCGTGTGGCTCATCGTCCTCAGGAACGTGCTGTGGAGATTCGGCTGCACGAACTCCGGGAGCAAGATCCTTTTCGCCTTCGGCCTCGGAGCGTGCCTGCTGTGCATCGCCCTCGCTGTGATCTGGCAGGTCCACGCCGCGAACGCCGACTGGGCTCCACCCCGGGACGACCAGAACGAAGTTGGCGGCCTCATCCTCTGGACTCTCTACTGGAATGCGGTGGCTGGCTTCTTCACCGCACTCGGCATCCGAGTCACCGACATCCTGATCATCGAACGGACGCGGCGGATCTCCGCCACCGTCGCCCCTGACGCAGCGTGAGGAGCAGGACATCTGGTAAGCGATCCCCCAGCGAAACAGTCGGGGGGCGCCAATGCTGTCGACTCGAGAACGCGTCACTCGCGCGCCTAGGGCGCGTACTCCTGCGACCAGTAATCGGCCCGGACCTCTAGGAGGGGTCCGTCGATAGCGGAACTCACCGTGATGGTGCGCGGGTCCCAGAGTGTTCCTGCGATGCGCGCTTGCGGCGTCGTTCCGAGCTCGCTCGACAGCTGCTCGGGAGTCATCGCGTCGGGCGGGCGCACCGAGAACAGCCGCCAGCACCCACCGGAGGCGCACTCGACAGTCTCACTGACGAGCTCGCTCCCGTCTGGAAGGTCGACGGCCGAAGCCGCCGGCACGTCCCCCTCGGTCCTGAATACGGCCAGACCGGCGTAGTGCACGAGAGCACAGAGGGCGGCTGCAGCCGCGATCGTCGTTCCCGCGATGACGAAAGGGCGTCCGCGCTTTCGGGGCTCATCCATAGGCCCGGACACTAGCAAGCTGCTGTAGCCCCTAGCTGACCTCTGCGGAGGAAATCGCGAGCACTCCATCCGGTCGCCCCAACCGCACGACCAAGGGAAGAGCGGGGACGTCGCTTACCCTGAGCTGGTGGGGACATTCTCGAAGGCGCGAAAAACGGTCGCGATCGCAGCATGCCTGATCGTCGTCACGGGATGCACGCCACAGCCTGAACCGCCGGCTCCGCCT
>NZ_PSWJ01000034.1:0-26506 GCF_002932775.1 Rathayibacter sp. AY1B8
CGGCCGCAGGGGGCGGATCGGCGGGGATCGCCACCGTAGCCCATCCGTCGGAGCCGGTCGCGGCCGGGATCGGCGCAGCCGGGGCGGGCGCGGCGGTCGCCTCGACGGCGGCGCGCTCGGCCTCCGGGGCGGCGGCGCGAGGCTCGACGCGGGCGATGTACTTCACCCGCAGGCCGAGGACCTGCTGGATCGCCTGACGCAGGTACTCGCTGACTCCGGGCTGCCCGGCGGTTCCCGGCATCTTGAACGACTCGACGTCGTTCTGGCTCGGGAACGAGAGGGTCAGCACGTCGTCCTTGAGGGCGCGCACCTGGGCGGTGTAGGCCACCAGCCAGGCGGTCATCTTCGCCTTCTGCACGACCTCGAGGATCTCGGGCCAGGTGTCCTTCATCCGCTGGAGGGTGACCGCGCCGTCGGCGGGTGCGTCGCCCGCGGCCGCAGCGGGTGCGGAGGCAGCGGGCGCCGAGGCTGGGGCCGCCTCAGGGGACGCAGCGGCCTGATCCGACGGCTCCTGCTCGTCCGGCTCCGGACGAGCCGCCGCGGCGGTCGTCGCGCGGGGGCGTCCTGACTCGGCCGGCGCGGACTCGTCCGCCTCCGGCGCGGCCGCCGTCTCGTCGGGCCCCTTCACCGGCGGCGCAGCGACCGGTGCGGACGTCGTCACCGGCGCCTCGGTGCGCGGAGCGGCCGCGATGGACTCGGGCACCGAGCCGGGAGCGGCGGCGTGCGAGGCGTGGTGGGGCTCGGGCGCACGGGACGGCTCGGACGCGCGCGACGCCTCGGACGACCGCGGGGCGGGCGCCGCGGTCTCGCGCGGAGGGGCCACGTGCCGCGGGCGCTCCTCCTGGGCCGCAGCGGGCGCGATGCCGGCGCCGGTGCCGTGCACCAGGGTGCGGGCGATCATCAGCTCGAGGTGCAGGCGCGGCGAGGTCGCACCGGTCATCTCGGTGAGGGCCTCGTTGACCACGTCGGCGATGCGGGAGAGCTCGGCCAGGCCGAGCGCGCGCGACTGGCCGGCCATGCGGTCGAGCTCGTCCTGCGAGACGCCGCGGAGGACGGCCGAGGCCGCGCCCCCGGTCGCCGCGACGACGATCAGGTCGCGGAGCTTCTCGAGCAGGTCCTCGACGAAGCGGCGCGGGTCCTGCCCCGTCTGGATGACGCGGTCGACCGCTCCGAACGCCTCGGCGGAGTCGTGCTCGGCGAGCGCGTCGACCACCTCGTCGAGCAGGGCGCCGTGGGTGTAGCCGAGGAGGGCGACGGCCCGCTCGTACTCGACGGTCTCGGCCTCGGAGCCGGCCATCAGCTGGTCGAGCAGGGAGAGCGTGTCGCGGACGGACCCGCCGCCCGCGCGGACCACGAGCGGCAGCACGCCGGCCGCCACGTGCACGCCCTCGCGCTCGCAGAGCTCCTGCGTATAGTCGAGCATCTGCGCCGGCGGGACGAGCCGGAACGGGTAGTGGTGCGTGCGCGAGCGGATCGTGCCGATGACCTTGTCCGGCTCCGTGGTCGCGAAGATGAACTTCACGTGCTCCGGCGGCTCCTCCACGATCTTGAGCAGCGCGTTGAAGCCCTGCGGCGTGACCATGTGCGCCTCGTCGAGGATGAAGATCTTGAAGCGGTCGCGCGCCGGGGCGAAGATGGCGCGCTCGCGCAGATCGCGCGCGTCGTCGACTCCGTTGTGGCTCGCCGCGTCGATCTCGACCACGTCGAGCGAGCCCTGGCCCTCGCGGCTGAGCTCGACGCAGCTGTCGCAGACGCCGCAGGGGGTGTCGGTCGGGCCCGTCGCGCAGTTGAGGCAGCGGGCGAGGATGCGCGCCGAGGTGGTCTTGCCGCAGCCGCGGGGGCCGCTGAAGAGGTAGGCGTGGTTGACGCGGTTGGTGCGGAGCGCCGTCATGAGCGGATCCGTCACCTGGGACTGGCCGATCATCTCGGCGAACGTCTCGGGCCGGTACCGGCGATACAGGGCTGCTACCACCCGACAAGAGTAGCCGCGACCTCCGACACCGGAGCCGGGACGGCGGACCTCCGAGCGCGCGTAGCCTCGGTCCCGTGCTCCCGCCGCCTCCGCTCCCCCGCTTCGACGCGGTCGTGCTCGCCGGCGGACGCGCTTCCCGCCTCGGCGGCGCGGTCAAGCCGCTCCTCCGGCACCGCGAGTCGACGCTCCTCGGCACCGCCCTCGCAGCCGTGCGCGGAGCCGAGCGGAGGATCGTGGCCGGACCGTCGTCGCTCGCACCGGCTGTCGACGGCGCCGAGCTCGTCCAGGAGGGTCCGCCGTTCGGCGGCCCGGTCGCGGGCCTGGCCGCCGCGCTGCCCCTGCTCGACCGCCCGGGCGCTCCGGACTGGGTCGTCGTGCTCGCCGCCGATCTCGTCGCCCCCGCTCCCGCCGTGCACACCCTGCTCGAGGTCGCGTCGAACGCCGTCGAGGCCTCCCTCCTGGCCGTCGACGCGAGCGGCCGAGCCCAGCAGCTCCTCGGCGTGCACCGGCGAGCGGCCCTCGTCGAAGCGCTCACCGCGCTCGGCGATCCCGACGGCGCCTCGGTGCGCGCCCTCCTCCGGGACCTTCCCCCACGGCTCGTGACGGTGCCCGGAGGGACGACCGACGACGTCGACGCGCCCGCCGACGCGCACCGGCACGGGATCGACCTGCCGGGCCCGCGCGGCGCAGACTGAGCGGATGGACGACACGACCGGCCCCCGCCCCTCCGCCTCCGACGGCGCCCGCCCCTCGGAGGAGGTGCTCGCCTGCTGGTGGGCCGAGCTGTGCTCCGCGCTCGGCCTCGGCGAGGTCCCGGTGGACCCGGACGCCCTGCTCGCCCTCGCCGGTCGCGCGGCGCACGGAGTGGTCCGGCCGGCGGCTCCGCTGACCACGTTCCTCGCGGGCTACGCGGCGGGCCTGGCCGGGGGCGGCCGGGACGCGCTCGACGCGGCGCTCACGGCCTCGCACCGGGCGGTGGACGAGCGTACGCACGCCTCCTGAGACGCTACTCCACCGGCCTCGATCCGGCACCAGGCCGACGCCGTACGGTTCCCCCGAGTCCCGGTGCCGCGGCTCGGACCGAGAGCGGCGCAGGACTCCCGCGGCCGACTGCGCCGCGGTCGTCCATCTGAAGGAGCCCCGCATGTCAGGCAACAGAGCCGTCGCCTACAAGTCCCCCGGAGTCGTCGAGGTCATCGACATCGACTACCCCACCTTCGAGCTGAAGGACGGACCCGGCGTCAATCCGGCGAACATCGGGCGGAAGCTGCCGCACGGCGCCATCCTCCGCACCGTCTCCACCAACATCTGCGGCTCGGACCAGCACATGGTCCGCGGCCGCACCACCGCTCCGTCGGACCTCGTGCTCGGCCACGAGATCACCGGCGAGGTCGTGGAGGTCGGCCCCGACGTCGAGTTCGTCAAGGTCGGCGACATCGTGTCCGTGCCGTTCAACATCGCCTGCGGCCGCTGCCGCAACTGCAAGGAGCGCAAGACCGGCATCTGCCTCAACGTGAATCCGGACCGCCCGGGCAGCGCGTACGGCTACGTCGACATGGGCGGCTGGGTCGGCGGGCAGGCCGAGTACGTGATGGTCCCCTACGCCGACTGGAACCTCCTGGTGTTCCCGGACCGCGATCAGGCGCTCGAGAAGATCCTCGATCTGACGATGCTCTCGGACATCTTCCCGACGGGCTTCCACGGCGCGGTGACCGCCGGGGTCGGCGTCGGCTCCACGGTCTACGTCGCAGGAGCGGGACCGGTCGGACTCGCCGCGGCGGTCGGAGCGCAGCTGCTCGGAGCGGCCGTCGTGATCGTCGCGGACCTCAATGAGGAGCGTCTGGCGCAGGCGCGCTCCTTCGGCTGCGAGACGGTCGACGTCTCGAAGGGCGATCCGGCCGGCCAGATCGAGCAGATCCTCGGCGTGCCCGAGGTCGACTGCGGAGTGGACGCCGTCGGCTTCGAGGCGCACGGCAACGGCGCCGACTCGGGGAAGGAGGCGCCGGCGACGGTGCTGAACTCGCTGATGTCGATCACCGCGGCGGGCGGCGCCCTCGGCATCCCGGGCCTCTACGTCACGGGCGACCCGGGCGGAGTCGACGAGGCGGCCCAGGAGGGCTCCCTGTCGATCCGCCTCGGGCTCGGCTGGGCGAAGTCGCTGTCCTTCACCACGGGCCAGTGCCCGGTCATGAAGTACAACCGGCAGCTGATGATGGCGATCCTGCACGACCGGGTCCACATCGCCGACGCGGTCCAGGCCACCGCGATCAGCCTGGACGACGCTCCCCGCGGCTACGCCGACTTCGACAAGGGCGCCGCGAAGAAGTTCGTGCTGAACCCGAACGGCTACCTGGGATGACCGACGGGGCGGGTCCTGCCCAGGGCCCGCCCCGAGCCCCGGGAGAATGGACGGGATGAGCGCGCACGGGCACGAGGCGACCGACTGGGACGAGGCCAGGCGGATCGTCGGCGAAGCGGTGGCGCGCTCCGGCGTCTCGACAGTCCCCCTCCTCGACGCCCGCGGAGCCGTCCTCGACCGCGCCGTCACCGCCGCCCGGCCGCTCCCCCACTACGACTCCTCGGCCATGGACGGCTGGGCCGTGCGCGGACCCGGGCCCTGGCCGCTCGAGGACGGCACCGCCGCTCCGATCGTCACCGGAGCGGCCGTGCCCGACTGGAGCGACGCGGTGCTGCCGTCCGAGCAGGGCGTGGTCCGCGACGACCTGCTGACGGCGCGGGCGCCCCTCCCGCCCGGCCGCCACGTCCGGCGCGCGGGCGACGAGGCCGCTTGCGGAGCCGTGCTGGTCGATGCCCGGACCCGCCTCACTCCCGCGCACCTCGCCCTGCTCGCGGTCGCCGGGATCGACGCGCTCGACGTCCGCCCGCCCGCCGCGGTCGACCTGCTCCTCACGGGGGACGAGGTCGACACCGAGGGGATGCCGCCCGCCGGACGGGTGCGCGACGCGTTCACGCCGCTGCTGCCCGCGCTGGTCGAGCTCTCGGGCGGAGCCGTGGGAGAGGTCGTGCGCCGCGGCGACGACGAGGAGGCGATCGCACGGACGCTGCTGGCGGGCACGGCGCCGATCCTCCTCACGACGGGCGGGACCGGGCGCTCCCGGGTGGACGCGGTCCGTCGCGCCCTCGATGCGGTGGGCGCGCGCGTCCTCGTCGACGGCGTCGGCATGCGCCCCGGCCACCCGACCATGGCTGCGCTGCTGCCGGGCGGGACGCTGGTGATCGCTCTGCCGGGCAATCCGCTCGCCGCCCTGCTCGCGGCGCTCTCCTTCCTGCCGCCGGCCCTCGACGCGGCGTCCGGCGCCGCTGCCCGGCCCCTCGGCCGGGGCGTCCTCGCCGAGCCGCTCGGGCGCGCGGGGGCCACGGTGCTCGTGCCCGCCTCCTCCGGCGAGGACGGCTGGCGGGCATCCGCCGGCATCCGCTCGCACATGCTCACCGGTCTCGCCGCCTCGGAGGCCGTGGCCGTCGTGCCCGCACCGGGAGCGGCAGCGGGCGACTCCGTGCGCCTGCTGCCGCTGCCCTGGTGAGGCCTACGCCGCCGATTCGAGGCGGATCACGACCGACTTCGAGGTAGGCGTGTTGCTGATCTTCGCGGTCGAGTCCAGCGGCACGAGGACGTTCGTCTCGGGGTAGTAGGCGGCCGCGCAGCCGCGGGGCGTGTCGTACGCCACGACGCGGAACGCCTCCGCCCGCCGCTCGACGCCGTCGGGCCACTCCGAGACCAGGTCGACCATCGCGCCGTCCGCGAAGCCCAGCTCGGCGACGTCGTCGGCGTGGACGAACACCACCCGGCGGCCGTCGTGGATCCCGCGGTAGCGGTCGTCCTTGCCGTAGATCGTGGTGTTGAACTGGTCGTGCGAGCGCAGCGTCTGCAGCAGCAGCCTGCCCTCCGGAACCCGCGGGTACTCGAGCGGATTCGTGGTGAAGCGGGCCAGACCGGAGGGGGTGTCGAAGCGGCGCGAGTCGCGCGGCGGGTGCGGGAGGACGAAGCCGCCGGGCACGTCGATCCGGGCCTCGAAGCCATCGAAGCCGGGGACGACGTTGGCGATGTGCGAGCGGATGCGGCGGTAGTCGTCGCGCAGTCCCGCCCAGTCGACCCGCGGGACGTTCTCGCGGCCCTCGAGCAGCCGCTCCGCGATCCCCGTGAGGATCGCCACCTCCGAGCGCAGGCCCGGGCTCGGCGGGCGCAGGCGGCCCCGGGAGGCGTGCACGGCGCTCATCGAGTCCTCGACCGTGACCCGCTGCTCGCCCGAGCGCTGCACGTCGGAGTCGGTGCGGCCGAGGGTGGGCAGGATCAGCGCGCGCCGGCCGGTGACCACGTGCGAGCGGTTGAGCTTGGTCGAGACGTGCACGGTGAGGGCGAGCGAGCGCATCGCCGCCTCCGTCACTCCGCTGTCGGGCGTCGCGCGGGCGAAGTTGCCGCCGAGCCCCATGAACACGCGGGCCTTCCCGTCGCGCATCGCCCGGATCGCGGCGACCGTGTCCGTCCCGTGCACGCGCGGGGAGGAGAAGGAGAACTCGCGGTCGAGCGCGTCGTGGAAGGAGTCCGGCATCCGCTCGAAGATGCCCATCGTGCGGTCGCCCTGCACGTTCGAGTGGCCGCGCACCGGGCAGACGCCCGCGCCGGGCTTGCCGATGTTGCCGGTGAGCAGGAGCACGTTGACGACGTCCTTGAGCGTCGCGACCGAGTGCGCGTGCTGCGTGAGGCCCATCGCCCAGCAGACGACGGTGCCCTCGGACGCCGCGATCAGCTCGGCGACGGTGCGGATGCGCGTCTCGTCGATCCCGCTCGCCCGCTCGATCTCGTCCCACTGGACCTCCCGCAGCCCGTGGAGGTACTCGGCGAGGCCGCCGGTGCTCTCGCGGATGAAGGCGTGGTCGAAGACGTCGCCGCGCGCCTCCTCCGCCTCGAGCAGCGCCTTGCCCAGACCCTGGAACAGGGCCTGGTCGCCGCCCAGCCGGACCTGGAGGAAGTGGTCGGCGAGGGCCGTGCCGTCGCCCAGGGTGCCGCGGACGGTCTGCGGGTTCTGGAAGCGGAGCAGCCCCGCCTCCGGCAGCGGATTCACGGCCACGATGGTGCCGCCGGCGCGCTTGGCGCGCTCCAGCGCGGTCAGCATCCGCGGGTGGTTCGTTCCGGGGTTCTGGCCGGCGACGATGATCAGCGGTGCCCGCTCCACGTCGCGCAGGCTCACCGAGCCCTTGCCGATCCCGATCGTCTCGGTGAGGGCGGATCCGCTGGACTCGTGGCACATGTTCGAGCAGTCGGGCAGGTTGTTCGTGCCGAAGCCGCGGACCATCAGCTGGTAGACGAAGGCCGACTCGTTCGAGGTCCGGCCGGACGTGTAGAAGATCGCCTCGTCGGGGCTCGCGCAGGCTCGCAGCTCCTCAGCCACGAGGTCGAGCGCCTCATCCCAGCCCACCGGCCGGTAGTGCGTGGCGCCCTCCTCGAGCAGCATCGGCTCCGTCAGCCGGCCCTGCTGGCCGAGCGCGAAGTCGTCCCACTCCTCCAGCTCCGCGACGGGGTGCGCGGCGAAGAAGGCCGATGTGACGGTGCGGAGCGTGGCCTCCTCGGCGACCGCCTTCGCTCCGTTCTCGCAGAACTCGGCGACGTGGCGCTTGTCGCCCTCCGGCCAGGCGCAGCCCGGGCAGTCGAATCCGGTCTTCTGGTTCACCCGCAGGAGCGTCTCGGCGCTGCGCACCGGGCCCATCTGCTTGAGCGAGATCTCGAGGGCGTGGGCGACGCCGGGGATCCCGACGGCGCGTCTCTTCGGCGACCGGACGGAGAGGCGGCTCTCGTCGATCGGACTCTCGCGGGGCTCGGCGTCATCGACCATTCCTGCATCGTACGTCCGCACCCCGGCATCGCTCCCGGTTCCCGGTGGGAGGATGACCTCCACCGCCTGAGGAGACCCATGAGCCGCAGTGTCGCCCGCACCCGCCTGACCGCCGTCCGCGCCGACGATCCGCCCCGCCGTCGCGAGGACGTCCTGGCCGTCGAGGAGCCGCTCGAGATCCGCGTCGGCGGACGGCGCTTCAGCGTGACCATGCGCACGCCCGGCGACGACTTCGACCTGGTCGCGGGATTCCTGGTGTCCGAGGGGGTGCTCACAGAGTCGGAGCAGCTGGCGGCGATGCGCTACTGCGCGAGCGGCTCCGGGCCGGGCGAGAACACGTACAACGTGGTCGACGCGAGCGTCCGCGGCGGGCGGGAGGCCGTGCTGCTCGAGCGCGAGCGGTCGGTGTACACGACGAGCTCGTGCGGAGTGTGCGGGCTCGCGTCACTCGAGGCGGTCGCCACCGACTCGGCGTGGAGCGTCGCGGAGGACGACCTGCGGGTCGAGCGGGAGCTGCTGGTCTCGCTCCCCGATCGGCTCCGCGAGGCGCAGGCGGTGTTCGAGCGGACGGGCGGCGTCCACGCGGCCGGGCTGTTCGACGCGGACGGCTCGCTGCTGGTGCTCCGGGAGGACGTCGGGCGGCACAACGCCGTGGACAAGGTGGTCGGCTGGGGGCTCCGGGAGGGGCGGCTGCCATTGCGGGGGACGCTGCTGCAGGTGTCGGGGCGCGCCTCGTTCGAGCTGGTGCAGAAGGCCGTGATGGCCGGCATCCCCCTGCTCGCCGCGGTCGGTGCCCCGTCGTCGCTGGCGGTGGACCTGGCTCGCGACTCCGGCCTCACCCTGATCGGCTTCAGCCGCGGCTCCGGCTTCAACCTCTACGCGGGCGACGCGCGCCTGCTGCCCTGAGCCGGGGCTCCTCAGCCGGCTCCTGCCGATGGAGCAGCCCGCACAGCGGCCGCATCGAGATCCCCCTCGTACTCGGTGGCTCTCGACACGCCGCGTCCCGCGGCTACTCGACCAGCGAGGGTCGCCGCGTGTTCGGCAGAGGGCGCGACCCGGAATCGCGTGCGAGCGATTCAGGGCAGCCCGACAAGACCCGCTCTGCGCAACGCAGGCCCACGAGAAGCCGACCGCGGTCGTGCAGCGGGCCACCGCTGCACGATGAGCGAGCACCGCCGCGTGCGAGCGATTCAGGGCAGCCCGACGCACCCTGCTCTGCGCGACGCAGGCCCACGAGAAGCCGACCGCGGTCGCGCAGCGGGCCACCGCTGCACGACGAGCGAGCACCGCCGCGTGCGAGCGATTCAGGACAGCCCGACAGGACCCGCTCCACGGGAGCCACCACCCCCGGCAGCCGACCGCGAGTCGTGTCACGGCTCCGCCGCTACACGACCGACAAGCTCTGCCGGGCGATCTCCAGCTCCTCGTTCGTGGGGATGACGAGGACGGCGACGCGGGAGTCGTCGGTGGAGATGCGGCGGGCGCCGCGGTCGGAGGACGTGTTGCGCTCGGGGTCGAGCTCGATGCCCAGGCCCTCGAGGCCGCGGACGGCGCCGGCTCGGACGGCGGCGACGTTCTCGCCGACTCCGGCCGTGAACACCACGGCGTCGACGCGGCCCAGCTGGGCGTAGAAGGCCCCGATGTAGTGGCGGAGGCGGTGGTAGTAGACCTCGAGCCCGGCGCGGGCCTGCTCGTCGCCGGCCTCGGCCGCCTCCTGGACGTCGCGCATGTCGCCGCGACCCGTGAGGCCGAGGAGGCCGCTTCGGCGGTTGAGGAGGGTGTCGAGCTCGTCGATCGAGAGGCCCGCCTTGCGGGCCAGGTGGAAGACGACGGCCGGGTCGAGGTCGCCGGAGCGGGTGCCCATCACCAGGCCCTCGAGCGGGGTCATGCCCATCGAGGTCTCGACGGAGACGCCGCCGTCGACGGCGCAGGCGGATGCTCCGTTGCCCAGGTGCAGGACGATCGTCTTCAGGTCGGAGCGGCGGCGGCCGAGGTAGGCGGCGGCGGCCTCTGAGACGAACTTGTGCGAGGTGCCGTGGAAGCCGTAGCGGCGGACGCGGTGCTTCTCGGCGAGTTCGGCGGGCAGCGCGTAGGTCGACGCCTCGGCCGGGATCGTGTGGTGGAAGGCGGTGTCGAAGACGGCGACGTGCGGGACGTCCGGGAAGGCGTTCTGCGCCGCCTCGATGCCCTCGAGGTTCGCGGGGTTGTGCAGCGGGGCGAGGTCGGCGAGGTCCTCGATGTTGATCTTGACCAGGTCGGTGACGACGGTGGGCTCGAAGAAGCGCTTGCCGCCGTGCACGACGCGGTGGCCCACGGCGACGGGAGGGAACTCGTCGAGGCTCGGGCCGTGCTCGCCGAACGCGCGGATCATCGCGTCGAAGCCGGCGGTGTGGTCGGGGATCGGCCCCTCGATCTCGAACGACTCCCCGTCGCGGGTGTGCTTCGTGCGGCCGGTGTCCTCGCCGATCCGCTCGACGAGGCCGCTGGCGAGCGTCTCCTCGGTGGTCATCTCGATGAGCTGGTACTTGAACGACGACGATCCGCTGTTGACGACGAGGACGACGGACATGAGGGGACTCCTGGGGTGATCGGGGTCGGGAGAGGCGGCGGCGGGGTCGCCGCTAGCGCACCACGGGGATGGCGGCGGTGGGCGGGACGATGGCCTGGGTGGCGGCCTGGATGGCCGTGATCGCGACGGTGTTGACGATGTCCTGCACGAGCGCGCCGCGCGAGAGGTCGTTGACCGGCTTGCGCAGGCCCTGGAGGACCGGTCCGATGGCGACGGCGCCGGCCGAGCGCTGCACGGCCTTGTAGGTGTTGTTGCCCGTGTTGAGGTCGGGGAAGATGAACACCGTCGCGCGCCCGGCGACCTGGGAGCCGGGCATCTTCGAGGCCGCGACCGCCGCGTCGGCCGCCGCGTCGTACTGGATCGGGCCCTCGACGAGCAGGTCGGGCCGGCGCTCGCGCACCAGAGCCGTCGCCGCGCGGACCTTCTCGACGTCGGCGCCGGCTCCGCTCTCGCCCGTGGAGTAGGAGAGCATCGCGATGCGGGGATCGATGCCGAACTGCTGGGCGGTCTCGGCGGACGAGATCGCGATGTCGGCGAGCTGCGCCTCGGTGGGATCGGGGTTCACTGCGCAGTCGCCGTAGACCAGCACGCGGTCGGCGAGCGCCATCAGGAACACGCTCGAGACGACGGAGACGCCCGGGCTCGTCTTGATGATCTCGAAGCCGGGGCGGATGGTGTGCGCGGTCGTGTGCGCGGCTCCCGAGACCATCCCGTCGGCCAGGCCGAGCTGCACCATCATCGTGCCGAAGTAGGAGACGTCCGTGACGGTGTCGTAGGCGTGGTCGTAGGTGATGCCCTTGTGCGCGCGGATGCGGGCGTACTCCTCGGCGAAGCGCGCGCGGTGCTCGGGGTCGAGAGTGCTCAGCACGCGCGCGCCGTCGAGGTCGAGGCCGAGGCCCGCCGCACGGGCGCGGATCTCGGCCTCCTCGCCGAGGATCGTGAGCCGGGCGATGCCGCGCTTGAGCACGGTCGCGGCGGCGCGGAGGATCCGGTCGTCGCCGCCCTCGGGCAGGACGATGTGGCGGTCGGCGATGCGCGCGCGCTCGATCAGCCCGTACTCGAACATCAGCGGCGTGACGACCTCGGACCGGCCGACGTCGAGGAGGGTGAGCAGCTCGACCGCGTCGACCGCCTCCTGGAAGAGGGCGAGGGAGGTGTCGCGCTTGCGCGGGGAGTCGGCCGCCAGGCGGCCGCGGGCCGCAGTGACGCGGACGGCGGTGTCGTAGGTGCCGAGCTCGGTCATCACGATCGGCACGCGGCTGTCGACGCCCTCGATCAGCCGGACGATCGGCTCCGGCAGCTCGAAGCCGCCGTTGAGGATGATGCCGGTGACGGTGGGGAACGTGCCGGAGGCGTACGCCATGATCACGGCGAGGACGACCTCGGGCCGGTCTCCGGGGACGATCACGACGCCGCCCTCGGTGAGCCGCGGCAGGACGTTGACCATGGACATGCCGGCGATCACCACGCCGAGCGCCTCGCGGCCGAGCAGCTCCGGATCGCCCGCGACGACGACGCCGTCGACCGCCTCGACCAGGCGGGACAGGCTCGGAGCGACGAGGAACGGATCCTCGCGGATCGCCCAGACCGGGACGGTGGCGGGGATGCTCTCGCGGATCGCGGCGACGGCATCGGCGGCGGTGTCGGGGTCCGCGCGGTTCGCGATCACTCCGATGAGGCTCGCGTGGGCCGTGCGGAGCTCGACCGAGGCGAGCTCCGTGATCTGGCGCATCTCCTCAGGCGTGCGCGCGGGAGCCTGGCCCAGCTGCTCGCTGCGGGACGAGTCGCGGCCGGTGAGGACGAGCAGGACCGGAGCGCCGAGGTTGGCGGCGATGCGGGCGTTGTAGCCGAGCTCGGTGGGGCTGCCGACGTCCGTGTAGTCGGAGCCGAGGATGACGACGGCGTCGCACCGGGCCTCGACGCCCTTGTACCGCTCGACGATCCGCGAGAGCGCCGCCTCGCCGTCGGCGTGGACGTCCTCGTAGGTGACGCCGACGCAGTCCTCGTAGGCGAGGCCCGAGTCGGAGTGGCCGAGCAGCATCTCGAGCACGTAGTCCGGCTCGGAGGTGGAGCGGGCGATCGGGCGGAAGACGCCGACCCGCTGCACCTGGCTGCTGAGCGCATCGAGGACGCCGAGGGCGACCGTGGACTTGCCCGAATGACCTTCGGCGGACGAGATGTAGATGCTCTGAACCATCGGATCCAGCCTACCGAGGGGGTCCCTCCGCCTGGCTGAGTAGAGGCCAGGGATGGGAGGGCGTGCATGGCGCGCGGCTGTGGAGGAGCGTCCGCAGTCGGTAGGGCCTCGTAGCGGCTGTGCGGCGGTCCATCGGCGGAGCAGGCGGGCCGGTTAACGGAAGAAGACCCCCCGCGCACCCGCCAGAGCCCGGTTACCCTTGCTGCGTTTCCGCCCTGGGGGAGTTGGCCTGGATGGCGCCACGCGGGGAGCCGGGTGACAGTCTAACCGACGACGGCGGCCGAGGAGAGCGGGGCGTGTCGGTGTCGTGGTCAGCGGGAGCCTCCGACACCGGCTAGTATCGATGAGTCGCGGCTCAGGTCGTGCCAGGAGGATTCGCCTAGTGGCCTATGGCGCACGCTTGGAAAGCGTGTTGGGTGAAAGCCCTCGGGGGTTCGAATCCCCCATCCTCCGCGAACGGTGCCCGTTGCTCTCGCCAGCACGGGCACCGTTTTGTTTAACCGGTGCGGGCGATCGTCGGAGCCCGGTCGACCGGTGGAGGCGTCGACCGGTGAAGGCGTCGATCGGAGCGGCCCATTCACGCATCGCCGGGTTCGCCCTGCCGGGGCACACCCGGCTGCAGCCGACGACGTCGCGCCGAGCAGGCGCCGCCGATCGTTCGGCGCGCGCCGGGCGTGCTGGATCAGCCGTAGAGGTGGTTCGTCCGCGCGCAGGAGTCGGAGCAGAACGCGCCACGGCGGGCGACGAGCGGGGCCGAGCAGGCGGCGCAGACGGGGCGGAAGAAGAGTTCGGCTATGCTTCGCGACATGGTCCGACCGTCGGTGCCGGTCCCGGATCGTGCCCGTCGCCATCCGTATTACGACGACGCGGACGACAGGGCGGCGATACGGACCCTCCGGCGACGCCGGCCGTCAGTCGGCGATGCGCTCGAGCCATTCGTCGAGCAGGAGCCGCTCCCCCGCGCTGAGGGGCTCGATCTGCGGCAGCGCCGTCCGCAGGGCGACGGCGTGCGCGACGACCGCACGGGCGGCGGGATCGGTGGGGCCCGCCTCCGCCGTGGTGATCGCCGCGAGGACGGACTCGCGCGAGCGGGACGAGAGCTCGTCGTCGGGGTCGGCGAGGGCGGTCAACGTGAGGGTGCAGCCGAGCGCGGCCGACTGGAGCAGGCGGGAGGCACGCTCGACGTCGACGGTGAGGCGGCCGGCTTCGGCGACGGCCCGGACCGCGTCGAGGAGGACGCCGCGGGACAGGCGCGCCGCCTCCGACTCCTCCCCCGGCCGCGCGGTGAACATCAGCGCGTAGAGGTGCGGTTCGGCGAGTCCGAAGGCGACGTGGTGATCCCAGGCGGCACGGAGCGCGTCGACCGGGTCGGCCGGCGCCTCGCTCCGCTCGAAGTCGGCGAGGGCCGTAGCGAATCCGGCTGCCGCGGCCGAGTCGAGCAGCCCGCGCAGGTCGCCGAACGTCCGGTAGATCGTGGGGGCCTGCACTCCCGCCGCCGCGCTGATCGCCCGCGTCGACACCGCGTCCCGCCCGCCGTCCGCCAGCAGCTCGACCGTCGCTCGGAGGATCCGCTCCCGCGTCGTCCCGCTCTCACTCATGCTACCGACGCTAACACGCTTCCGTTAGCGCCTCGTCTCCCCGAGCGGCCCGGGTCGCGTCAGCGCCGTCGGGCGGTCCCGAAGATCCCGCGGACCACCTCGCGCAGCAGCGTCCTGCCGGCGCTCGAGCCCAGCACCTCCTCGACGACCGTCTTGTCGCGGCGGGTGGTGCGGGTCCCGCGGGAGGTCGGTGCCGTGCGCCGTCGGGAGCGCTCGGCGGCCTGGTCGGCGGCGCGCTCGGCGGCGGCCCGCTCCTTCGCGCGGCGGGCGGCGTCCGCGGTCTCCTCCTTGGCGCGACGCGCGTCCTCCTTCGCGCGGCGGGCGTCGTCGGCGGCCTGCTGCTCGGCGGCGGCGCGGGCCTCCTCGGCGTCGGCGGCGGCGTCGAGCCGGCGGGTGAGGATCTCGCGGGCGGAGTCGCGGTCGAGGGGCGTGCCGTAGCGCGCGAGGAGCGGGGACCTCTGGACGCTCGCCTCGCGGTCGGCCTCGGGGGTGGGCTTCATCGAGCCGAGCGGGGCGCGGAGACGCGTCCAGGCGACCGGGGTCGGGGCGCCGCGCTCGTTCATGACCGTCACGATCGCCTCGCCGATGGGGAGCGCCTGGAGGACCTCGCCGAGGTCGTAGTCGCTCTCGGGGTAGGTCGAGACGGTGGCGCGGAGGGCCTTGGCGTCGTCCGGCGTGTGCGCGCGGAGCTGGTGCTGCACGCGGGAGCCGAGCTGGGCGAGGACGTCGCCGGGCACGTCCTTCGGGGTCTGCGTGACGAAGACGATGCCGACGCCCTTGGAGCGGATGAGGCGCACGGTCTGGGTGATCGCGGCGAGGAAGTCCTTCGACGCGTCGCGGAAGAGCAGGTGCGCCTCGTCGAAGAAGAACACCAGCTTCGGCTTGTCGAGGTCGCCGACCTCCGGCAGGTCGTTGAAGAGGTCGGCGAGGAGCCACATCAGGAAGGTGGAGAACAGAGCCGGTCGGTCGGCGACTCCGGGGACCTCGAGGAGGCTGACGACGCCGCGCCCGTCGGCGGCGAGGCGGAGGAACTCGGCCGTGTCGATCTCGGGCTCGCCGAAGAACACGTCGGCGCCCTGGTCGGCGAACGCGATCAGCTCGCGGAGGATCACGCCGGCGGTCGCCTTGGACAGCCCGCCGAGCTCGGCGAGCTCCGCCTTGCCCTCGTCGCCGACGAGGTAGGTGAGCACGGCGCGGAGGTCGGACAGGTCGACGAGCGGGAGACCGGCGCTCTCGGCGTAGTGGAAGACGAGGCCGAGGCTCGACTCCTGCGTGTGGTTGAGGCCGAGCACCTTCGCGAGCAGCAGCGCGCCGAATCCCGTCACGGTGGCGCGGACGGGGACGCCGGTGCCGATGCCGCCGAGCGCGAAGTACTCGGCGGGGGCCGCCTCCGCCCGCCAGTCCTGGCCGATGCCGCGGGTGCGGGCGAGCAGCGCGTCGGTCGCGGTGCCCGGAGTGGCGAGGCCGGAGAGGTCGCCCTTGATGTCCGCAGCGAAGACGGGGACGCCGTGGGCCGAGAGCTGCTCGGCGAGGACCTGCAGCGTCTTCGTCTTGCCGGTGCCGGTCGCGCCGACGACGAGGCCGTGCCGGTTGAGCATGCCGAGCGGGATGCGGACGGGCACGTCGATCCGCGCGTCGCCGTTGACGAGGGCGCCGAGCTCGAGGGCCGGGCCGGTGAACGCGTACCCGGCGCGCACGGCGTCGACGGCGCTCTCGGGGAGCGGACCGGGGGCCGGGGCGGGCGCCGAGGGGGTGGGCGGAGCATCTGCATCCGGAACGATCGGACCGGAATCGACGGCGTCCGGGGCAACGGGAGCAGCGGACTGCTCCGCTCCGCTCCCCGACGCCGCCACCAGCCGCACGTCGTCCGCGACGGCCTCCGCCTCCTCCGGGCCGGCCGCCGCGTTCAGCGCCGCGGCCGCCGCCTCCGCTCGCGCCAGGGCCTCGGCGGCCTCCGCCTGCAGTCGGCGGGCGGCCTCCAGGGCCGCGCGCGCCTCGTCCCTCGCCGAGGCGAGCCCGTCATCGTCACTCATGGGCTCAGCCTAGGTCGGCGGCGCCGGTCAGTCCTCGCGGACGTGCCAGGACTGTCCGTACCCGCCGTCGGCCTCGGGGCGGGCCATCAGCTCGAGGAACGGGTCGGCGCTGAACGCCTCCGGCCCGAGCACTCCGGCGCCGGTCCACACGCCGGTCGCGAGGAGCTCGAGCGCGACCACCGGGTTGAGCGCCGTCTGCCAGACCACGCACTGGGTGCCGTACTCGGCCATCGTCCACTCGTTGTCGCTCACGTGGTAGAGGTACACCTCGCGGTGGGCGCCGTCCTTCGTGCCGGAGACGAAGAGGCCGGCGCAGGTCCTGCCGGTCATCCGCGGGCCGATGCCGGCGGGGTCGGGCAGGGCGGCGGCGACGACGTCGCGCGGCGAGACCTCGACGGGACCGCCGGCCGAGCGGACCCGCAGGGGCTCGGTGCTGTCGAGGCCGAGGAGGTGGAGGGTGCGCAGGACGCCGATGAACTGCTCGCCGAGGCCGTACTTGAAGGTGACCTTCTTCGCGTCGAGCCAGCGCGGCATCAGCAGCACCTCCTCGTGCTCGACGTTCACGCACTCGACCGGGCCGATGCCCTCGGGGAACTCGAACACCTCCGGCTCCGAGAAGGGGGAGGTGGTGTACCAGCCGCGGTCGCGCTCGAACACCACCGGCGGGTTCAGGCACTCCTCGATCGTGGTCCAGATGGAGAAGGACGGAGCGAAGATCTCGCGGCCGTCCGCGTCGTGCACGACGAGGTTCGCGCCGTCGCGCACTCCGAGCTCGTCGATCTCGTCGAAGAGGTGGTCGGAGGCGTAGCGGGCGAAGACGTCGGAGAGTCCCGGCTCCACGCCCATGCCCACCAGGGCGAGGCGGCCGCGGGAGGACCACTCCTCCGCCGCGGCGAACTGCTCGTCGCCGAGCTTGAGCCCCGTCAGCTCGTAGGGCTGCTCGGGGTGCGGGAGCGAGAGGCTCATCGCCATGTCGAGGTAGTCGGCCTCGGCGGCGAGCGCTCCGGCGAAGATCGTCGGGACGAAGCGCGGCTCGACAGCGTTCATCACGTGGGTCGCCCCGTGCGCGCGGGCGACGGTCTCGACGTTCTCGGCGTCGGAGGCGTCGATCCGCGCGGCGACGAAGCGGTCGTCGGCACCGTGCCGCTCCGCGATCCACGCGACCGTGCGCTCGGCCCGGGCGAGGTCGTAGTCGCAGACGATGATCTGCTCGAAGAAGGAGCGGCGCGCGGCGATCTTCGCGAAGGCGTCGCCGACGCCGCCGGCGCCGACCAGGAGGATTCTCATGGGGACACCGTAGCGACGGATCGCGTCGTCCACCATGCCGAGCACCGACGGAATCGGAGCGGAGCGCACCTTCCGGCCACCGGATCCGTCACAGGGCGGCCCGCTCCCCCCGCTCGAGCAGGCGGAGGAAGCCGGAGAGGTGCCCGAGGCCGGTCAGCGAGGTCGGGAGCGAGGCGGCGAGCGCCGGCGAGTGCACCAGGTACGCCGCCCACTTCGCGCGCGAGACCGCGACGTTCAGGCGGTTGGGCAGGAGGAGGAACTCCATCCCGCGCGGAACGTCGGCCCCGGAGGACGCGGCGAGCGACACGATGGCGACCACCGCCTCCCTGCCCTGGAAGAGGTCGACCGTGCCGACCGGCGTCTCCTCGAGGCCCGCGGCGTCGAGGGCGGTGCGGAGGAGCCCGCCCTGGGCGTTGTAGGGCGCGACGACGATGACGTCGGCCGCGGTCAGCGTCCGCTCGCCGTGCTCGTCGGTCCAGGCGCGGCCGACGAGGGAGAGGGCGATCTCGACGACGCGCCTCGCCTCGTCCGGCGAAGAGGTGGTGTCGCCCGCGTGCTCGACCGGGACGGAGTGCACGCCGGGCTCGACCCCCTCGAGGTGGCGCACCTGCGGCGCCCGCGACCGCAGCGCGCCCTCGTAGGAGAGCTCGGAGACGGCGTCGGAGAGCGCCGGGTGCATCCGGTGGGTCTGCGCGAGGAAGTAGCCGTATTCGGGCGGGAGGACGTCGTGCCCGTCGGCGAGCCAGCCGAGCGCCGACTCGTCGACCGGCTCCGGGTGCGCGCCCTGGCTCACCTGGGGCAGCTGCTGCGGATCGCCGAGCAGGAGCAGCCGCTGGGCGGAGACGGCCGACGCGATCGTCGGGGCGAGTGAGAACTGCCCGGCCTCGTCGACCACCAGGAGGTCGAGCGAGCGGCGCGGCACAGTGACCGGGTTCGCGAAGGTCCAGGCGGTGCCGCCGATGACGCAGCCGCCGCCCTCCTCGAGGACCGCGGTGAGTGCCGCCGCGTTCTTCACCGGCGCCCAGGGCGCCGCCGCGAGCGCCTCGGGCGGCGTGCCGTTCTTGGGCACCTTCGCCACGCGGGAGGGATCGACGCCGCGGCCGACGACGGCGCTCAGCACGTTCTCGACCACCGAGTGCGACTGGCCGACCACGCCGATGCGCCAGCCGTGCTCGTTCACCAGCCGTGCGATCACGTGGGAGCCGACGTAGGTCTTGCCGGTGCCGGGCGGACCCTGCACGGCGAGGGTCGCCCGCTCGAGTCCGAGCAGAGTGGTGACGACCGCGCCGATCACGTCGTCGCCCTGCACAGGAGCGACGGCTCCCGGCGGTACGCGGCGGAGGACGTCGAGCGCCGGGTCGGCCAGCATCGCGGGCAGCGCGTCGAGGACCTCGCCGCCCCACTCCGCGATCGCCTCGGGCTGGGGCGCGGCGCGCGGCGGCGGCGCGGGGGCGAGGGCGACCGGAGCGTCGTCGTGCGGATCCTCCCCCGCCTTCAGGCCCTCCTTGAGGAGCAGGACGATCCGCTCCCCGTCGTCGTCGACCGCGAGGATCTCGGAGCGCTCGGAGGCGCCGCGCAGACCGGGACCGGGCGAGGGTGCACCAGGGGGCGCCGGGGCCTCGTAGACCAGGTACGGCGACGAGCCGGTGCCGAGCCGGCTGCCGGGAGCGAGCCGGCCGAGGATCCGCAGCTCGCGCGACTGCGTGCGGGCGCGCGGGAGCTTCGCCCAGTCGCGGACGACCTCGACCCGGTCGATCATCACGACGTCGCGGGTGTCCGCCCACTCGTCCAGCGGCTGCCGGAGGCGGTCGAAGTGCTCCTGCCAGAAGGTCTTGGCCTCGCGGCGGTGGTAGTCGATCGCCGCGCCGGCGAGGGCGAGCGCGGTCTGGTCGGCCGTGCGCTCGCGCGGCTCGATCCCCTCGACCTGCGCCAGCAGTGCGACCGCGACCGGGTGCGGCTCGCGGGGCACGGGGATCTCGACCTCGAGCAGCGGCGGCAGCTCCTCGCGCGGCGGAGCGAGCTCCAGGAGCCAGTCGCGCAGGCGGAGCGTGGAGCGGCAGTCGTAGGCGTTGTACTCGGCGACGAGGTCGAGCCCGCGCTGCCCCTCGACAGGATCGGCCCTCTGTGCGGCGCGCGCCTCCACGTACATCTCGATGCTGTCGGCGGCGTTCGTGACGCCGGACGCGTCCCGCTCCTCCTCGCCCATGTAGAGCGGCTCCAGCTTCTTGAGCGAGTAGCTGCGCGAGCCCACGCGGAGCGCCCGCCGCACCACCGGGTACAGGTCGACCAGGACGCCGTCGCGCAGGAGCGCATCGACCTCCTCCTCGCCGACCCCGTGGCGGAGCGCCAGCGAGAGGAGGTGGCTGCGCTCGTAGGAGGCGTAGTGGTAGACGTGCATCCGGGGGTGCTCGGCCCGGCGCGCCCGCAGGAGCGCGAGGAAGTCGAGGAGCGCCCGGCGCTCGGCCGCGAGGTCGTGCGCCCAGAGCGCGGTGAAGCGCTCCTGGTCGTCGACCATGCCGAAGAGGTAGTCGAGGCCCCACTCGCGGTTGTCCTCGGTGTAGAGCGGGTCGCCCTCGAAGTCGAAGAAGAGGTCGCCCGGATCGGGCGCGGGCAGCCCGGCGAGCACGGAGGCGTCGATCACCTCGACGGCCGGCACCGGCGAGGACTCCGACCGCAGCTGCAGCCGCGCCTGGGCGCGCAGGCCCTCGAGCGTGGCCGCGCTCAGCCCGGGGACGGGGCCGTCGTGCTCGGCGAGGGCGTCGATCGTGAGCACGCCGGCCGCCCCGAGCTTCGCCCGCTGGTCGAGCCGCATCCCGGCGACGAGGATCGGATCGCGGTGCGCCTGGACCTCGGGCGCGCAGACCGAGCAGCGTCCGCAGGAGGGGTAGCGCCGATCGCCCCACGCCAGCGGCTCGTCGGCGGCGAGGCGCTCGTCGAGCACGGCGCGGAGCCGGGCGCGCTGCACCCGCTGGACCGGGGCGACGACGGCCAGCTCGTGGCTGGTGACGGAGCCGTCGCCGAGCACGAGGTGCACCTGCTCCCCCACGCGGATGCCGCGCGCCTGCATCTGCTCGGCGTAGGCGGCGAGCTGCAGCAGCGCCGGGATCTTCGCGTGCCGGGCGAGCTTGGTGTCGTAGACCTCGTAGGCGCCGTCGGCGGTGCGGAGGAGGAAGTCCGAGAAGCCCAGGAACTCGCCGTCGAAGAAGGTGGCCTGGTAGAGCACGTCGACCCCGGCGCGCATCGCCTCGACGGCCGCCTCGGCCGCCGCGGGGTAGCCGGCGGGCTCGGGGCGCTCGAACTCGAGCACCTCGTGCGTGCGCTTCAGCTCGGCGAGGAAGCGGTGCTCGTGCTCGTCGCCGAGCACCGCGGTGCGCTCGAGCATCCCGTCCCTCTCGGCCTCGAGGCGCGGCGCGCGGCCCAGCAGGGCGTCGAACCGGCGGAGGACCGCCCACTCGCAGGCCGCCCAGTTCGACAGGTCGGTGGGGCTCGTGACCACGCGGCCGGACTCCAGGTACACGCGACTCCTTCCGCGATCACCGGGCGGCGATCGGCTCCAGGCTAGGGCGCCCCTCCGACACTCGTGCGGCTGCGACCACCACCCGCGCCGCTCCGCCTCCGCGTGGCAGGCTGGGCCGATGACCCGCGCGCGCTTCGAGATCATCCCGGCCGACGACATCGGCGAGCGCGCCGCACGGGCGTTCCCGGACCCCTCCGCGGTGACGCTGACCGTGACGAGCCTGCCGAAGCACGGGACCGGGCGGACCGTGGACTGCGCGGTCGCGCTGGCCGGGCGCGGGTTCCGCGTGGTGCCCCACCTGGCGGCGCGGAACGTCGAGGGCCGCGCCGCACTCGAGCGGGTCCTCGAGCGGATCGGCGAGGCGGGGATCGACGAGGCGTTCGTGATCTCGGGTGACGCGTCCTCGGCGGCCGGCACCTACTCCACGAGCCTCGAGCTCATCCGCGACGCCCGCGAGATCTCACCCGGGCTGGCCCTGGACATCGCAGGCTATCCCGAGGGCCACCCGCACCTCTCCGACGAGAGCATCGAGCGGCACCTGCGCGAGCGCGCTCCGTTCATCCGCTCGATCGTCACGCAGATGTGCTTCGACGTCGACGCGGTGGTCCGCTACGCCGACCGGCTCCGCGAGGCGGGGATCACGGCCGATCTGTGGGCGGGCGTGCCGGGGCCGGTCGAGCGCTCGCGGCTGCTGACGCTGGGCGCGCGGATCGGAGTGGGCTCCTCGCTCGGCTTCCTGAAGCGGAGCACCTCGGTGGCCGGCGGGCTCCTCCGCGGACGCCGCTTCGACCCGTCCGCGTTCGTCGCGCGCCTGGAAGCGGCGGCGGGCGACCGCCTCGCGGGCCTGCACCTGTACACCTTCAACGAGCTCGACTCCCTCGCCGCCTTCGCCTGATCGGCGAGCCTCCGCGCTCCTCGGGCGCCGACCCTCAGGGGCTCGAAGCCCTCGCGGGGAGCGCTGCGCCGGTCAGGTGGTGCGGCGGATCCAGATCGGCGGGTGCGGGAGCTCGGCCTCGGTGCGCAGGCGGCCTGCGAGCGGAGCCCAGACCACGAGCGCCACGCCGATCCCGAGCAGCAGGCCGCCGACGGTGTCGCTCAGCCAATGGGCGCCGAGGTAGGTGCGGCTCGCCATCATCGCCACGGTGTAGAGGAAGCCCGCGATCCAGACCCACAGCAGCGGGAACACCAGGGCCAGCACCATCGCCGTCGTCGCCGCGTTGGCGGTGTGGCCGGACGGGAAGGAGCCGTAGTCGCTGGTGACGAGCATGTCGGCCGGGCGGGCGCGTCCCACCAGCTCCTTGACGAGCTGGGTGGCGCCCACGCTGACCAGCGCGGCGATCGCGTAGTAGAGCGCGGCCCACCGCCTGCGGAACACCAGCAGCACGGCGACGATGCCGAGCGGGATGAGCGTCGTGCCGACGAGCCCCGCTCCGACCGTGTTCATGACGAGGGCCGGGATGTCCCAGACCGGCGAGCGGTGCTCGACGATCTCGTCCATCCACTCCACGTCGAAGCGGAAAGCCGAGGTGGGGCGGAAGGCGATCAGCACGGCGAGGAGCACCGTGAGCAGGATCGCGAGCGACGCGGAGATCAGCGGCCAGCGGCGGGAGACCCGGTGGGCCGCCTCCTTCGTCAGCAGCCGGGCGGCGACGTCGTCGGACGGCACCTGCTCGCGCATCCGCGCACGCTGGACGGCGTCGGGGCGCGCGATTCCGGGCTCGGTCGACAGGCGGTCGTCGCGGTGATCCATCCGGACATGATGCCGTCACCCGGCGTTCCCCCGCTGGGGGTTGCGGGACGGCTCGGCCGACCGTTCGGAAGCCCGGCGTCCGTGCGCCGGGTTCGTGGCACGGTTCGACCGGCCGTGCGGATGCCCGGCCTTCCCCCGCGGGGGTCTCGCGGCGCGGCTCAGCCGGCCGCGCGGGCCAGGCGGGCGGCGCGGAGGGCGTCGAGCCGGGTCGGCTCGGAGGAGCGCGCGAGGAGCCGCGCGGCGACGGCGCTCACGCGGGAGTCGTCCGAGGCGGAGGCCCGCGCGAGGGCGGCGGCCGCGTCGGGACCGGTGATCGAGCCGAGCGCCATCACGGCCGAGACCGCGAGCGCGGAGTCGTCGCTGCCGGCGGCCCCGTCCAGCGCGTCGACGGCAGGACGCGCGTCGTCGCCCAGGTAGCCGAGGGCGGCGGCGGCGTGACGCCGTACCGGCGCGGACCCTTCGCGGAGGGCCTGCTCCAGACCGGGGACGGCCGCGGCGCCGAAGGCGGCGAGGACGTCGGTGAGCACGTTCTGCGCCTCCGCGTCGTCGTCACCGAGCAGGCCGAGCAGGACCGGCAGCGCGCGCTCGTCGCCGAGGCGGCCCAGCGCGAAGCGGGCCTTCGCGGCGACGGCGGGCTCGGAGTCGGCGGCCAGCGGGGCGATGTCGTCGAGCGTCGCCGGGTCGAGGATCTTGCTGAGCACGTGCAGCGCCTGCGTGCGCACCCGGGGCTCGCGGCCGAGCGCCTCGCGCGCGACGGGGACGGCGGCGGAGCCGAGGCGGCCGAGCGACCAGGTGAGCACGTCGCGGACGAAGAAGTCCGGCTCCTCCCACAGGTGCGCGCCGAGGGGCTCGGCGGTGGCGGGCTCGGCGAGCTCGCCCAGGGTCATCGCCGCGCGGAGGCGGACGTCGCGGTCGGGGTCGGAGAGCTCGGCGAGCAGGGCGGAGGAGTCGCGGGAGGACATGGGAGGGGACTGTAGCAGCGGCGCTCGGGAGCGGATCCAGCGAGGGCCGGAGCGCCCGGGAGGAGCCGCAGGCGCGGGGCGTGCCGGACCGCCGGGACCCGGAGCCGAGCGCTCAGTCCTGCAGCGCCGGGACGCTCCTCGGCCGGACGATCAGCCAGAGCGCCATGATCGACACGGTCGCCGTCGCCATCATCACCACGGCCATCGGCACGGCCGAGCCGGCGCCGAAGACCCCTGAGATCGGCGACAGCAGTCCGGCGGTGCCGAAGTTGACCGCTCCGAGCAGCGACGCGGCCGTCCCCGCCTCCCGGCCGTGGTTGACCAGGCCGAGGACCTGCACGCACGGGAAGCTGAAGCCGCACGACGCGATGAAGAACCACAGCGGGACGAGCGTGCCCCAGAGCCCCAGCCCGAGCACGTCGAAGAGGGCGATCAGGCCGGCGGAGGTGAACAGCGTCAGCGTCGTGATCGCGAGGATCCACTGCGGCCCGATCCTCCGGCTGAGGTAGGAGGACGCCTGCACGCCGAGGACGACGCCGAGCGAGTTCACGGCGAAGAGCAGCCCGTACTGCTGCGCGTCGAATCCGTAGAGGCCCTGGAACAGGAACGAGGAGCTGGAGAGGTAGGTGAACAGGCCGGCGAAGGTCATGCCCCCGATCACCGCCACTCCGAGGAACACGCGGTCGCTGAGGACGGCCCGGTAGCGCTGCACGAGCGAGCGGTGCTCGCGCTCGTGTCGGGCGGCGCGGGGCCGGGTCTCGACGACGAGCAGGCCGACGGCCGCGACGACCAGCACGCCGTAGGCGGCGAGGAAGACGAAGATCCCGCGCCAGTCCATGATCAGCAGCAGCTGCGAGCCGATGACCGGCGCGAGCACGGGCGCGAGGCCCGACACCAGGGCGAGCCGGGACAGCATCCGCACCAGCGGGCGTCCGCCGAAGAGGTCGCGGACCATCGCCATCGCGACCACGCCGCCCGCCGCCGCACCGGCTCCCATCAGGAAGCGGAAGACGCCGAGCGTGACGATCTCGGGGGCGAGCGCCGCGCCGACGCAGGCCAGGACGTGCAGCGAGGTGGCCAGGAGGATCGGCAGGCGCCGGCCGACCGCGTCGCTCCAGGGGCCCACGACCAGCTGGCCGAGCGCGAAGCCGAGGGTCGTGCCGGTGAGGGTCAGCTGGACCGCCGCCTCCGACACGTTCAGCTCGCTCTGCAGCGCGGGGAACGCCGGCAGGTAGAGGTCGATCGTGAACGGCCCGAGGGCGGTCAGCGAGCCGAGGACGATCACGTAGACGAGGCGCTGGCGGGCCGTCAGGGCGTCGCCCGGGTGGCGGTGCACCGGGAGGGAGGCGGTCGGAGTCGAGGCGGGAGTGGACACGGAGTGCCTTCCTGCGCAGGGCGCAGCGGGGTGGGAGGGAGGGGTGCGGCCGGTGTCGTCCTCGGCTCGGGAGCGGACCTCGTCGGCTCCACGCCGCTCGGTCGAATCAATTCGATCACGTGTCGGACAGTGGCGCCACCCCTCGGCCCGCCGTCGGGTCAGACCGGGTGGAGCGGAGTGCCGAGCGGGTCGGCGAGCAGGCGCTCGAAGGCGAGCTCGGCGGCGCCCAGCATGAGCAGATCGGCGCCGAGCTCGGTCCGCACGATGCGCACGGAGTCGAGCGCGACCCGGAAGGGGCCGCCGCGGCCCAGGCGCTCCTCCAGGAACCCCGGCGCGACTCCGATCAGCGCCCCGAGGAAGCCGCCCAGCACCACGAGCTGCGGGTTGAACACGTTGATCACGTTGCGCAGGGCGACCGCGAGGTGCCCGAGCTGGCGCTCGACCTCGGCGCGGACGGCCGGGTCGTCGGAGGCGGCGAGCGCCTCCTCCAGCCGCTCGCTCTCGTCGAGGCCGAGCACGGTGAGCAGCTCGGCGCGGCCGACCTCGGTCTCGAGGCAGCCGACGGCGCCGCAGTGGCAGTCGATGCCCGCGCTGTTGACGAGGGTGTGGCCGATCTCCCCCGCGTAGCCGTCGATGCCGTGCAGAGGCGCGCCGCCGACGATGACGCCGGCGCCCACTCCGCTCGCGCCGCCGTTGAGGTAGACGAGGTGCGAGACGTCGCGGCCGGCGCCGAGGACGCTCTCGGCGAGCGCACCGAGGTTGGCGTCGTTCGCCGAGAGGACGGGCAGGCCGGTCGCGTCCGCGAGCATGCGGGAGAAGGGCTCGTCGTCCCAGCCGAGGTGCGGGCCGACCCGGACGAGGCCGTCGGCGTCGCGGACGAGGCCGGGCACGGCGACGCCGATGCCGACGGTCCGCGTCTCCTCGGGCAGCTCGGCGAGCAGCTCGGCGACCGCCTCGGCCGCCAGACGGGCCGCGGCCTCGGCGGTGGGGACGGAGGCGGAGCGGCGGATGCGGCGGCGGACGACGGCGTCGACCCCGACCACGGCGACCGTGACGGCGTCGATCTCGGGGTTCACGGCGAGCGCGACGACTCCGGGATCGGCCTCGACGACGGGGCTCGGCCGGCCGACCTGGTTCGGCGTGGAGGGCTCGCGCTCGCGCACGATGCCGAGCTCCACCAGCTCGCCGACCAGCGCCGCGATCGTGGAGCGGTTGAGGCCGGTCAGGCGGGTCAGCTGCGAGCGGGAGCGGGGGCCGCCGCGGTGCACGAGGCGGAGGATCGCCGAGAGGTTGTGCCGCCGGACGCGGTCGAGGTTGTTGCCGCGCGTCGCGTGGTCGGGCATCCGCGGTCTCCTCTGCTTGCGGGGGTCAGCCTAGCCGGGGGCGGGCGGCGTGGT
>NZ_PSWJ01000035.1:0-24879 GCF_002932775.1 Rathayibacter sp. AY1B8
GGGCGGGGGGTCTCGAGGGGGGAGCTGCGCCCGCTGCTCGATCAGCAGGAGGGCGCCGCTCAGGCCTCGACCCAGGTCCAGGTGCCGGCCGGGCCGTCGACCGAGACGTCGCCGCCGGAGCGCCTCACGGTGAACACGGTCTCCTCCCCCGTGTCGTGCGCGACGACCCGGACCGGCGTCGCTCCGTCCGGCCCCGGGAAGACCCGCAGCTCGAGCCCGTCGAGGTAGTCGTACTCGGCGGAGTCCTGGCGGGCCCCCACCGGGATCACCGCGCCCTCGCGCACGTACAGCGGCAGCGAGTCGAAGCCGTGGACCTCACGGCGCCACTCCCCCGTCGAGACGGTCCGCTCGCCCGTCCACCAGCTCGTCCACGTCCCGCGCGGGAGGTAGAACTCGACCGTGCCGTCCTCGGTGAACACCGGAGCGACGAGCAGGTCGTGCCCGAGCAGGTACTGCGTGTCGAGGTGGGCGGCGCTGCGGTCGTCCTCGAACTCGAGCGCCATCGGCCGCATGATCGGGACGCCGGTGCTCGCCGCCTCCGCCCCCGCCGCGAAGAGGTAGGGCATCAGCGAGAGCTTCAGCCGGGTGAAGAGCCGGGTGACCTCCACGGCCTCCTCGTCGAACGCCCACGGCACGCGCACCGAGGAGGATCCGTGCAGCCGCGAGTGCGAGGAGAGCAGGCCGAACGCTAGCCAGCGCTTGAACACTCCGGGATCGGGCGTGCCCTCGAAGCCGCCGATGTCGTGCGCCCAGAAGCCGAACCCGCCCAGCGCGAGCGAGAGGCCCCCGCGCAGGGTCTCGGCCATCGACACGTAGGAGGAGGTGTTGTCCCCGCCCCAGTGCACCGGCAGCGACTGCCCGCCGACCGTGGCGCTGCGGGCGAAGAGGACCGCGCGGCCCTCGCCGAGCTCCTGCTCGAGCACCTCGTGCACCGCGCGGTTGTAGAGCTGGGTGTACCAGTTGTGCATGGCCTCGGGGTCGGTCCCGTCGGCCCAGACGACGCCCTCCGACGGGATCCGCTCGCCGAAGTCGGTCTTGAAGGAGTCGACGCCCTGGCGCACGAGGACGCGGAGCTTCTCCTGGAACCAGGAGGTCGCCTCCGGATTCGTGAAGTCGATCAGCGCCATGCCGGCGACCCACATGTCCCACTGCCAGACGTCGCCGGAGGCCGTTCTGAGCAGGTACCCCTTCTCGCGCCCCTCAGCGAACAGCGGCGACGCCTGCGCGATGTACGGATTGATCCAGACGCAGGTGTGCAGCCCGCGCTCGTGCAGGCGGGCGAGGATCCCCTCGGGGTCCGGGAAGGTGCGCGGGTCCCACTCGAGGTCGGTCCACTGGAACTCGCGCATCCAGAAGCAGTCGAAGTGGAACGCCGACAGCGGCAGCTCCCGCTCCGCGAAGCCGTCGATGAAGGAGTTCACCGTCTCCTCGTCGTAGCTCGTGGTGAAGCTGGTCGTCAGCCACAGTCCGTAGCTCCAGGCGGGCACGACGGAGGGGCGGCCCGCGAGGCCGGTGTAGCGCCGCAGCACGTCCTTCTTCGTCGGGCCCTGGATCACCAGGTACTCCAGCGCCTCGCCACCGACCGAGAACTGCACGCGCTCGACCGCCTCGGAGCCGATCTCGAACGAGACGAGGCCGGGATCGTTGACGAGCACGCCGTAGCCGCGGCTGGAGAGGTAGAACGGGACGTTCTTGTAGGCCTGCTCCGAGGAGGTGCCGCCGTCGGCGTTCCACACATCCACGGTCTGGCCGTTCTTCACGAAGGGGCCGAAGCGCTCGCCGAGCCCGTAGACCAGCTCGCCGACGCCGAGGTCGAGCTGCTCGTGCAGGTAGGCGGCTCCGTCCGGTCCGGTCAGGTAGCCCTGCGCCTTGTGCCCGGAGCCGGTGAGGCGCGTGCCGGTCGAGGTGTCCCAGAACTCCAGCGACCACGGAGCGCCCTGCCTGATCCGGACCTCGAGGTCGCCGGTGCGCAGCACGCCGCCGGACTCCGTCACCTCCGCCGCTCCGACGTCGCCCCCGGCCAGCTCGAAGCCGGGCCGCACCGCCGTCCCGCGCCAGTGCTCGATCCGCACCCGCGCGACCCCCTCGGCCGGCGAGGACACCGTGACCGTGAGCGCCGGCCGGTTAAGGACGTCGCCGCGGCCCTGGATGACCCGGGTCGGGGCGATCACCTCGAGCGAGGTGCCGTCGGTGCGGATGTCGTACGCCTCCTGCGCGAACAGGGGCGTGAATCCGGCCCGCGTCTGCCAGAACCCGTCGGTGAACTTCATGGGGGTGCCTTTCGATGGCGCGCCGGCGGATCCCGCGAGGGAGGCGCCGACGGAGGGAGAGAGGGCTACTTGACCGCGCCGGCGGTGATGCCGCGGGTGAGGGTGCGCTGGAAGATCAGGAAGAAGATCAGCGTCGGGAGAAGGCCCAGGAGGGCGCTCGCGCTGGTCGTGGTGACGTCCATGATCTTGTCGCCCTGGAGGCTCGAGATCGCGATCGGGACGGTCTGCGTCGCGTCGCTCACCAGGAAGACCAGCGGGATGAGGAACTCGTTCCAGGTCCAGATGAAGAAGAAGATCATCAGCACCGAGAGGGTGGGCCGCGAGATCGGGACGATCACCCGGGTGAGGACCTGCCACTTCGAGGCGCCGTCGAGAGCCGCGGCCTCGAGGATCTCCTTCGGGAAGGTGCCGTAGACGCTCGAGAGCAGATAGGTGCCGAACGCCGACTGGATGACGGTGAAGATGACGATGACCGACAGCTGGGTGTCGTAGATCCCGACCGCTTTGAACATGTAGTACAGCGGGTAGAGCAGGGCCTCCTGCGGGAGCATGTTCGCCAGCAGGAACAGGACGATGATCCAGCTCCGGCCGCGGACCCGGCCGATGCCGATCGCGTAGGCGTTCAGCACCGAGAGGGCGACGGCGAGGATCGCGACCGACCCCGAGATGAGGATCGAGTTGCCGAGCTTCTCGGGGAAGTCGACGCGGCTCCAGAAGGTCGAGAGGCCGTCGAAGGAGAGGCCGGTCGGGAAGGCGAGCGGGCCGTTCGCCGAGTACTCCGCGGGGGTCTTGAAGGAGTTGAGCAGGATCAGCAGCACCGGGCTGATGATCACGAGCCCGATCACCACGGCGACGGCGAGGATCACCCAGTCGCCGAGGGTGCGCTTGGTCGTGCCCTTCGCGGGCTTGGCGGGACGGGAGGACGAGAGGTCCGCGTCCTCCGTGCCGGCCTGGGTGAGGGGCAGGGTCTCGATGGCCGACATCAGCGGGCTCCTTCGCTGCGCTCGACGCGCTCCTGGGCGCGGATGAACAGCACGGCGAGGATCACGATGACGATCGTGAGCGCGGTCGCGATGGTGGCGCCGTAGCCCACCTGCTGCTTCTGGAAGAACTCGGTGTACGAGTAGTAGGAGGGGACGATCGTGGAGTCGCCGGGGCCGCCGCGGGTCAGGGCGTAGATCGGGCCGAAGACCTTCAGCGCGGCGATGGTGCAGGTGAGGGTGACCACGAAGATCTCGGGCCGGATGATCGAGACCGTGATCCAGCGGAAGCGCTGGAACCAGTTCGCCCCGTCGAGCTCCGCCGCCTCGTAGAGCTCGGGGTCCACGCGCTGCAGCGCCGCCATGAAGATGACGACCGGGTAGCCCAGCTGCACCCAGATCATCACGACCATGATCGAGAGCATCGCGGTGTCCGGCTTGCCGAGCCAGTCGTGCGAGAGGGAGCCGAGCCCGACGGCCTCGAGGATCGAGTTCAGCGCGCCGTTGTCGGGGCGGAGGATCCAGCCGATGACGATCGCGGCGATGACGGTCGGCAGGATCTGCGGGAGGTAGTAGGTGGCACGGAGGAAGCTCGCCAGGCGCCCGCCGAACTTCTTGCCGACGAGATCGAAGAGGATCGCCGCGAGCAGGAGTCCGAGGATCGTGGGGACGATCACCATCGCGATGATCATGTAGACCGAGTTGAGGAACGAGGTCCAGAACTGGTCGTCGCCCATCAGCTCGATCCAGTTGTCGAGGCCGATGAAGATCGGCGGCTTGATGCCGCGCCAGGACGTGAAGCTGATGTAGACGTTCCAGATCAGCGGGATCAGCACGATGAACGTGAAGAGCACGAACCCGGGGATCAGGTAGAGCCAGTAGCCGCCGGAGCGCTTCTCGCGGGGCGGCGTCGTGGGAGGCGGCGCGCTCTCCGCGCGACGAGGTGCTGTCGTCGTCATGGGTACTCCTAGGTCGGACGGGGTCGTGGGTGTGCTGCCGCGGGATGCCGCTCCGGTACGGAGGCGACGGCGTGTCGTGTACCGGAGCGGCATCCAGCGGGGGGGTGGAGGCTCGGCGGTGCTCGTGCGACCCCCTCGAGGGGTCGCCGTCACGTCCTCAGGTCTTCCGCTGCCGTTCCGCGCCTGCAGGCGCGGGGTAGGCCGCCTCGGCCGACGTCACGTGACGCTTCCGAGTCACTTGATGTCGGCGACTCCGTCGTCGTACTTGGCCTGGAGGTCGGAGAGCATGGCGGACTCGTCGGAGGAGCCGTTGATGAGCTCCTGCGTGGCGGCGACCAGGTCGTCGTAGAAGGTCGCGGTGGGCCAGTCGGGGTAGAAGGAGAGCTGGTCGCCGTCGACGACCGTCTTCCACTGCGAGAGCAGCGCCTTGCTCTTCTCGTCGGTGATGGCGCTCTCGTCGACGACCAGCGGGATGCCTCCGTTGTTGCCGATGAGGTTCTGGATCTCGGGTCGCATCGTGATGTCGATCCACTTGTAGGCGAGGTCCTTGTTCTTCGCCGTCTCCGGGATCACCCAGTGGTTGCCGGCGGAGCCCATCGTGAACTCGGCGCCCGGGAAGAGGAACGTGTCCCACTCGAATCCGGTGATCTCGGTCTTGAAGCGGCCGAACCACCAGGAGCCCGAGAAGAAGATCGGGTACTCGCCCGAGATGAACGCCGTGCCCGCGTCCTCCGCCTTCAGCCCGGAGGCGTCGGCCGAGAAGTAGCCCTTGTCGACGTAGGTCTTCAGCTGGTCGGCCGCGTAGCTCCAGGCCGCGTCCTCGAAGTCGACCTCGCCCGTGTAGGTCTGGTAGTCGGTGATCCAGGAGCGGTCGGCCTTCAGCAGCGCGAGCTGGTAGAAGAGCTGCTGCAGCGGGTACTCGGCGCCGGCCTCGGCCAGCGGGGTGATCCCCTTGGCCACGAAGGCGTCGAGGACGGCCGTGAACTCCTCGTAGGTGGTGGGGACCTCGAGGTCGTTCGCGGCGAAGGCGTCCTTGTTGTAGTAGACGAAGGTGAACTCGCCGTAGTTGGGGATGCCGTACCAGGAGCCGGAGCCCATGATCCCGTTCTCGTCGTACTTCGCGGTGGTCTGCAGCGCGCCGGGAATCAGCGAGTCCCAGCCGTAGAACTCGACCGCCTCGTCGAGGTTGGTGAGCAGGCCCTGGCTCGAGAGGAGTCCGCTGGTCGCGTTGCCCTTGTTGTACTCGACGACGTCGGGCGCCGAGTTGGAGTTGAAGATCTGGCTGGCGCCGGTGCGCAGCTGCTCGAAGGCCTTGAACTCGTACGCGATCTCGGCCCCCGTCTCCTGGGTGAAGATGTCGCGGGCGGCGAGCCAGGCGATGCCGCGGTCGCTGTCGGGCGTCTCGAAGTCCCACAGGGTGAGGGTGCGTCCGGCGCCGTCGACCGTGGTCGAGAGCGCGTCGGAGCCGGCGTCGGAGCCGCCACCGGAGCAGGCGGCCAGCGCGAACATCGCGCTGAGGCCGACTCCGCCGGCGAGGAGGTTGCGCCGGCTGAGACCGGCGGTCGGGCGGTGGAAGGCGGAGCGGGATCGGAGCGACATTGCGGTGGTTCTCCTTCGAACGGTGCGGTGGTGCTGCGGACGTGGTGCAGGGAGCGCTCTCTCGCGGAGGCGCGGTGTCGAAGCGTTTCGACAGTGCGCAGAGCCGGAGCGGGCGGGAAGAGGGTGGAGGACTAGAGGGAGGCCGGCGCGAGAGTGCCGGACGGGACCGCCGGCACCGGAGCGCCGGTCGGAGCGACCGCGAGGGATCCGCGGTCGACGTAGGAGGGCGGGAGCAGCTCGACGCCGACGGTGCGGCCGGAGTCGATCTGCTGGAGGGTCCGCGCGACGGCCGCTCGGCACATCGCGTCGAACGGGAGGGGAAGACTGCTGGTGGGGACAGGGAGGGCGCCGCCGTCGTAGCTGGCGCAGGCCGCCAGGATCGACAGGTCACCGGGGACAGAGAGGCCGCGCTCGAGGACGCGCTCGATCGCCGCCTCCGCCACGGGCTCGTTGCAGTGCAGCACGAGCGCGGTCGGCGGGACGGGTGCGGCGAGGATCGCGTCGATCGCGGCCGATGCGCTCGGGCGGCCGATGTGCGGGCGCTCGACCGCGATCTCGACTGCGAGCGCTGCGGCCTCGGCGCGGAACGCCTCGTCGAAGCGGCGGACGAAGCCGGCGTTGCGGTCGGTGTAGGACTGCGGGTGCTCGAGCAGGCCGAGCGAGCGGTGGCCCAGCTCGGCGAGCCGGCGGACGCTCTGGCGGGCGGCCTCGGCGAAGTCGAGGTCGACGCAGGCGAGATCGTGGGAGTCGGCGGGCACGCCGATGAAGGTGGCGGGGACCCCGGCCGCGCGGATCAGCTCGGCGCGGTCGTCGTCGTCGTCGACGCCCATCAGGACGATGCCGTCGACGAGCGAGGAGGAGGACACGCGCCCGATGCCGCTGGAGGCCTCGTCGGTGACGAGCAGCAGGACGTCGTAGTCCGACTCCCGGGCGCGCTCGAGCACCTCGGTGACGAAGCGCATGTGGGTCGGCAGATGCAGCTCGCCGCGCATCGGGGCGGAGAGGGCGAGGATGTGGGTCCGCGCCCCGGCGAGCATCCGGGCTCCCGCGTGGGGCCGGTAGCCGAGCTGGCGCACCGCGTCGTCGACGCGCTGCCGGGTGGATGCGGCGATCGAGCGCTTGCCGGAGAGGGCGTAGGAGACGGTGCTGATCGAGACTCCGGCAGCGCGGGCCACGTCGTGGATGGTCGCCATGGCTCCTCCTGCCGGACGTCGTCGTCGGTCGCGGTCGAGCTTCGAAGCGCTTCGACCGGTCGTGCTGGAGCGACTGTACGCACAGTCGAAGCGCTTGCGCAAGCGGTCCTCGCGACGACCTCCCCGGGCGCCGACCCGCTCCGCGAGCGGTTCCGCGGCTCGGGCGGGCGGCACCCGCGAGGGGCCGGAGGGCGACGCGCCGGGCCTTCCGCTCGTTGCGCCTCCCGACCCTCACGGGATATGTTGGGCTCAACAACAATTCGGCGACGTCGCCGGAAAGGATTCGGATCCCATGTCCCTGACCCCCACCCGCGCCGACAAGTTCTCGTTCGGCCTCTGGACCATCGGCTACAACGGGACGGACCCGTTCGGCGGCCCGACCCGCGAGCCGCTCGACGTCGTCCACGCGGTCGAGAAGCTCGACGAGCTCGGCGCGTACGGCCTCACCTTCCACGACGACGACCTGTTCGCCTTCGGCTCCACCGACGCCGAGCGCCAGACCCAGATCGACCGCCTCAAGGGCGCGCTGGAGTCCACCGGCCTCATCGTGCCGATGGTCACCACCAACCTCTTCAGCGCCCCGGTCTTCAAGGACGGCGGCTTCACCTCGAACGACCGCGACGTCCGCCGCTTCGCGCTGCGCAAGGTCCTCCGCAACATCGACCTCGCCGCCGAGCTGGGCGCGAAGACCTTCGTCATGTGGGGCGGCCGCGAGGGCGCCGAGTACGACTCCGCCAAGGACATCCGCGCCGCGCTCGAGCGCTACCGCGAGGCCGTCAATCTGCTCGGCGACTACGTCACCGACAAGGGCTACGACATCCGCTTCGCCATCGAGCCCAAGCCGAACGAGCCCCGCGGCGACATCCTGCTGCCGACGCTCGGCCACGCAATCGCGTTCATCGACTCCCTCGAGCGCCCCGAGCTCGTCGGCGTGAACCCCGAGGTCGGCCACGAGCAGATGGCGGGCCTGAACTTCACCGCCGGCATCGCCCAGGCGCTGTACCACGGCAAGCTCTTCCACATCGACCTCAACGGCCAGCGCGGCATCAAGTACGACCAGGACCTGGTCTTCGGCCACGGCGACCTGCACAACGCGTTCTCGCTCGTCGACCTCCTCGAGAACGGCGGCCCCGGCGGCGTCCCGGCCTACGACGGCCCGCGCCACTTCGACTACAAGCCCTCGCGCACCGAGGACGAGACCGGAGTCTGGGACTCGGCCGCCGCGAACATGCGCACCTACCTGCTGCTCAAGGAGCGCGCCGCGGCCTTCCGCGCCGACCCCGAGGTGCAGGAGGCGCTGGCCGCCGCGAAGGTCGCCGAGCTCTCCACCCCGACGCTGAACGAGGGCGAGTCGTACGACGACCTGCTCGCGGACACCGCCTCGTACGAGTCGTTCGACGCCGACGCCTACCTCGGCGGCAAGGGCTTCGGCTTCGTGCGCCTGCAGCAGCTGGCCACCGAGCACCTGCTCGGCGCCCGCGGCTGACCCGCACCTCCTGAGCCCGCGGTCAGCCGCGGGACGACCTGAGACGGACGAGATCCCCTGCACCGGCACGGGATCTCGTCCGTTCTCCTGCATCCGGCCCGGTTCCGCACCGGACGCCCGAACCCGTACCCCCAACGAAAGAGGACAGCGATGACGCTCGTCGCAGGGATCGACTCGTCGACCCAGAGCTGCAAGGTGGTCGTCCGCGACCTCGACACCGGCGCCGTGGTGCGCACCGGCCGGGCGAGCCACCCGGACGGCACCGAGGTCGATCCGGCCGCGTGGTGGGAGGCGCTGCAGCTCGCCCTCGCCGACGCCGGCGGGCTCGACGACGTCGCCGCGATCTCGGTCGGCGGCCAGCAGCACGGCATGGTCGTCCTCGACGAGAGCGGCGCCGTCATCCGCCCCGCTCTGCTCTGGAACGACACCCGCAGCGCGCCCGCCGCCGCCGCGCTCATCGAGGAGCTCGGAGCCGGGGCCTGGGCGGAGCGGACCGGATCGGTGCCGGTCGCCTCCTTCACCGCCACCAAGCTCCGCTGGCTGCGCGACGCCGAGCCCGAGAACGCCGCCCGTGTCGCCGCCGTCGCCCTCCCCCACGACTGGCTGACCTGGCGCCTGCTCGGCTACGGCCCCGACTCCGCCCGCGGTCCGCAGCTCGACGCGCTCACGACCGACCGGTCCGACGTGTCCGGCACCTCGTACTGGGGAGCGGACGGCTACGACCTCGACCTGCTCGAGCGCGCCCTCGGCCACCGCCCGCTGCTCCCCCGCGTGCTCGGCCCCTCGGAGGAGGCGGGCCGCACCGAGAGCGGACTCGTCGTCGGCCCCGGCGCGGGCGACAACGCGGGCGCCGCGCTCGGCCTCGGCGCCGGCCCCGGCGACGTGGTCGTCAGCATCGGCACGAGCGGCACCGTCTTCGCCGTCACGGACGACCCGGTGCGCGACGCCTCCGGGACCGTCGCCGGCTTCGCCGACGCGAGCGGGCGCTTCCTGCCGCTGGTCGCGACGCTCAACGCCGCGCGCGTGCTGGCCTCGACCGCGACCCTGCTCGGCAGCGACTTCGACGAGTTCGCCGCACTGGCGCTCGAGGCGGAGCCGGGTGCCGACGGCCTCGTGCTGGTCCCCTACTTCGAGGGCGAGCGCACGCCGAACCTGCCGGACGCGACCGCGAGCCTGCACGGTATGACCATCGCCTCGACCACGCGCCCGAACCTCGCCCGCGCGGCGATCGAGGGCATGCTCTGCGGACTGGCCGACGGCCTCGACGCCGTTCGCGCGCAGGGAGTGGAGGCGCGGCGCATCCTCCTCATCGGCGGAGCCGCGCAGAACCGCGCCGTGCAGCTCGCTGCCTCGCAGGTGTTCGACGTGCCCGTGCAGGTGCCGACGCCCGGCGAGTACGTGGCCGACGGTGCCGCCGTGCAGGCCGCCTGGGCGCTGACCGGATCGCGTCCGACGTGGACCGTCACCTCGGTGGCCGAGCCCGCGCCGGACCACCGCCCTGTGATCCGCGAGCAGTACGCGGCCGCCCGCGCCTGAGAATCCGGCCCCGGCCCTCATCCAGGGCCGGGGCCGCGCCGCAAGCCCCAGTGGACGGGGAGCGGAATCGCGCTACTCTCATTACTCAGCCAGCTGATTAATGGAGGAGCGACATGACCGCCACACGAACCCCCGACCGCGCCGACCGGATCCGCCAGGTCGTCGTCGCCGTGAGCGCGGTGCTCGCCCTCATCGGCTCGTTCATCGGCTCGGGCGCCGCGGGCGGCACGCAGATCCAGAACGCGGCCGGCGGCGCCCTGACCGCGTCCTCGACCCCCATCGCTCCCGACGGCCCCGCCTTCGCGATCTGGAGCGTCATCTACACCGGCCTCATCGCCTACGCGATCTGGCAGTTCCTGCCCTCGCAGACCGCCCGCACCCGCCACCGCCGGCTGGGCTACTGGGCCGCGGCCAGCCTCCTCCTGAACGCCGCGTGGATCCTGGTCGTCCAGGCCGGCTTCCTGACGCTCAGCGTCGTCGTGATCGCCCTGCTGCTCGCCGTGCTCGCGCGCATCTTCGTGATCCTGCGGACCACCCGGTCGGCCGGAGTGGTCGACGCGATCGTGACGGACGGCACCTTCGGGCTCTACCTCGGCTGGGTGTGCGTGGCCACGGCCGCGAACGTCACCGCCGGGCTCGTCGGCGCGGGAGTCGGCAGCGCGGACGGTCCGGGCGCCGCGGTCTGGGCGGTCGTCGTCCTCGCCGTCGCCGCGCTCGTCGGACTCCTGATCGCGGTCACCGGCCGCGGCCGCATCGCCCCGATGCTCTCGCTCGTCTGGGGACTCTCCTGGGTCGCCGTCGGCCGCTTCGCCGGCGAGCTCGTCTCGGTCCCCGCCGGGATCGCCGCGCTGGTCGCCGCCGCCGTGGTGCTGGTGGTCACCCTCCTCGTCCGCGCCACCGCGGGACGCCGGGTCAGCGCCGCCTGACCCCTGCGCGACGAAGGCCGAGAGGCCGGGACAGCCCTGGTCCGGGGCCGCCCGGCCTCTCGGCCTTCGTCGTGGTGGCGGATCAGGTGATCAGCGTGTCGACGTACTCCCGGTTCTCGTCCATCCACGCGGCGAGGGCTGCGGAGCGGTCGTCGGCCCCGTCGTTGAACAGCGCGTTCTCGAGCGAGTAGAGCGTCTTCGAGTCCATCCGGAAGTCGCGGATCCAGCGGCTCATCGTCGGGTAGTCCGCGTCGAACGCGGCCGAGCCGAAGGAGTGGATGCCCTCCGCCTGCCCAAGCAGGCCCTTCGGGTCCTCGAGGTCCTTGACCGGGAAGGCGTCGTAGGCCCAGTGCGGGCGCCAGAGCGTGACGGCGATGTTCTCGCCCGCGGCGGTCGCGCTCGAGAGCTCCTGGAGCATGGCCGGCGTCGACGAGGTGAGGTAGTCCATCCCCTCCAGGCCGTAGCCGGGGATGACGTCCTCGGTCGTCGTCTTGTTGAGACCGGAGCCGGGCTCGATGCCGATCAGGCGGTTGCCGACGACGCCCGGGTCGGCGGCGAGCTCCTCGAGGGAGTCGATCGGGGCGTCCTCGTTGACCGCGATGGTCAGCTTCGCCTCGTCGTTCCATGCGCCCAGGTCGACGATCGAGTCGCCGTACTGCTCGACGTACCGGGCGTGGGTGAGCGGCAGCCAGGTGTCGAGGGCGAGGTCGTAGTCGCCGGTCGAGAGGCCCTGGAAGCCGGGGGCGACGTCGGCGTTCTGCAGGGTCACGTCGTAGCCCTGCTCCTCGAGCACCGCCTCCCACAGAGCGGAGACGGCGATCCCCTCGTCCCAGCCCTGGAACACGGCGACGGTCACGTCGGTGCGGTCGCCGTTGTCGACGGAGGCGGCGGTGGCGGGAGCGGCGAGGGTCGCGGCCCCGAGGGACGCGACCAGGCCGATCGAGACGACGCCGACGGCCGAGCGGGTCGCCACGACGGCGCGGCGGTTCTTCGCCCGGGCGACCCTCGCAGGCGAGGGCGAGCCCAGCGCGCCGGTCATCCGGTCGAGGACGACCGCGAGGATCACGACGGAGATGCCCGCCTCGAAGCCGAGCGCGACATCGATCCGGTTGAGGCTCGCGACGACGTCGCCGCCCAGCCCTCCGGCGCCGACCATGCCCGCGATGACGACCATCGAGAGCGAGAGCATGATGACCTGGTTGAGGCCCGCCAGGATCGAGGGCAGCGCCAGCGGCAGCTGGATCTGGCGGAGGATCCGCCACTTCGAGGAGCCGAACGACTCCCCCGCCTCGACGAGCTCCGGGTCGACGCCGCGGATGCCCAGCTCGGTGAGCCGGACGCCCGGCGCCATCGCGAACACGATGGTCGCGACGATGCCCGGCACCACTCCGACCCGGAACAGGATCAGCGCGGGGATCAGGTAGACGAAGGCCGGCATCGTCTGCATCAGGTCGAGCACGGGCCGGATGACCGCGGAGGCCGTGCGGTTGCGCGCGGCGAGCACGCCCAGCGGCACGCTCAGCGCGATGGCGATCACGGAGGCGACGAGCACCAGCGCGAGGGAGTCCATCGCGTTCTCCCACTGGTCGACCCCCACGATCAGCAGGAGCCCCACGGCGGTGCCGGCCGCGAAGACCCAGCCGCGGACGGCGTAGGCCAGTACGGCGAGGAAGGCGACGATCACCCAGAAGGGCGGCGTCGCGAGGACGAGGTCGACGCCGGAGTAGAGGGCGCCGAAGACGGTGCGCAGCAGGTCGAAGACCGGCTGGAAGGTCTGCGTGAGGACGTCGACGGCACCCTCGGCGAGGGCGCCGAGCGGGAGGCGGAAGCCGAGATCGGTCATCGTGCACCTCCGTCCGCCGCGAGGACGGCGTCGTCGACGGGGCCTCCGGTCGCGTGCAGGGTCGCGGTGACGACCTCGGTCGAGACGGTGGCGGGCGGCTCGATCACCGGGTGCTCGCCGGTGCGGGCGGGCACGTTGCCGAGCGCCGCGAGCAGGGTCACCCGCGGGATCGCTCCGAGCAGACGCCCGTCGGCGTCGACCACGGCGACCGGCAGCGCCGACTCGACGGCGGGCTCGATGACCTCGCTGAGGGCGGTGTCCGGACCGACGGTGACGACGTCGGAGGTGAGGACCGCCGAGAGGTCGCCGGTGCTCCGGCGCACCTGCTCGATCACGTCGCGGTCGCGGACCGTGCCCAGCAGGCGGCGTCCGCCGCCGACCACGAACGCGGCCGAGGTCTGCAGGTCGCGCATGCTCCGCAGCGCGGCGCGGGGACCGGCCGCCAGGGTGACCACGGAGCGGGCGGGCTCCATCACGGCGGAGGCGGTGAGCACGCGGGCGCGGTCGACGTCCTGCACGAACTGGGCGACGTAGTCGTTCGCCGGGTCGGTGAGGATCTCCTCCGGGGTGCCGATCTGGACGATGCGGCCGTCGCGCATCACCGCGATGCGGTCGCCGAGGAACATGGCCTCGTTGAGGTCGTGCGTGATGAAGACGATGGTCTTGCCGAGCTCGTGCTGCAGCTCGATCAGCTGCTCCTGCATCTCGCGGCGGATCAGCGGGTCGAGTGCCGAGAACGCCTCGTCCATCAGCACGATGTCGGTGTCGGCGGCGAGCGCCCGGGCGAGGCCGACGCGCTGGCGCATGCCGCCGGAGAGCTCGTCGGGCATCTTCTCGTGCCAGCCGGCGAGACCGGCGCGCTCGACCGCGAGCAGGGCCCGCTCGCGGCGCTCGGCCGCGGGGACGCCCTGGATCTCGAGCGGGTACGCGACGTTGTCGAGCACGGTGCGGTGCGGGAGGAGCGCGAAGTGCTGGAACACCATCGACACCGACGAGCGGCGCACGCGGCGCAGCTCCGCCTCGGAGACGCCGGTGATGGTGGAGCCCTCGATCAGGACCTCGCCCGCGGAGGGCTCCTGGAGCCCGTTCAGCATGCGGATCAGGGTGGACTTCCCGGAGCCGGAGAGGCCCATCACGACGAAGATCTCGCCGCGGCGCACGGTGAAGGACGCGTCGATCACCGCGGCCGTGCCGAGTCCGGCGAGCTCGCCGCGGTCGGCGCCCTCGCCCAGTCGGCGGACGACCTCGTCGGGCTTCCGGCCGAACACCTTGAAGAGGTGGCGGGCCTCGAGAGCGGGGGTCGCGGGATCGGCGCCCGCCTCGCTCCGGGGCTCGCTGATGATCTGCTGGTTCTGGTGCACGTACACTCCGTCGGCGCGCAGGAACGACGCCCTGCGCTCATCTCGTGGTGCCGGGTCGGGAGCGTGGGACAGCCGTGCGTCGAGCCTCCGCGTGCGTCCCGCCGCTCAGCGCGGCAGGGGGTGGAGGCGAGAGCGTCCGAGGCGGCCTCGGGGCCGCCTCCACTCCCGTTGACCGTACGATCGCGGCGCGTCCTGGGGGACGCCGTGCGAGCGCGGACCGGTTCATCGGGGCCCGTGAGGACCGCCGACCACGGTAGCCGCGGAGCCGCCGAGGGGCAAACGTCGGACAATTGCGGGGGCGGGTCCAGGGGTGGTGATGAACCGATCGGCGCGAGCGAATGTGCTGGTCGAAGCTGGTTTCCGGAGTGTTGCGCGATCGTTACCGTGATGGCGCGGCCAGCGGCGCTCGTTCCGGCCGGTCTCCATCCGCCGCTGCTCGACCGGCGAGGAGGCCCCGCAGCTCAGACGATGGTCTCGCCCGCCGGGCCCGAGGGGGCCGCCGCGCCGACTCCACTGACGGGCTCGCCCTGCCAGGACACGAGCGTCCACGCGTCGCCCGAGCCCTCGAGGACGACGACGCCGGTGTTGTCGAGCAGGTGGTCGGCGATGAAGCGCGCATCGAGGTCGAGGGAGCGCAGACCCGCCCAGCAGCGGATGGCCGCGCCGTGGCTGACCAGCGCGACGACCTCGTGCCCGAGCGCCTCCGCCTCCGCCACCACCGCGTCGTAGCGCGCCGCGAACTCGTCGCCCGTCTCGCCGCCCGCCAGCCGGATCGACGTCTCGCCGCCCGCCCAGCGGAAGACCGTGCCCATGTACTCCTCGACCGCCGCCCCGTCGCCGCGCATCTCGAGCCCCGCGGCAGCGACCTCGCGGATGCCGTCGCGCTCGATCGGCTCGAGCCCGAGGGCCGCGGCGAGAGGGGCGGCCGTCTCGTGGGTGCGGACCATCGTCGAGACGAGCAGCGCGCCGATCCCCTCGCCGGCGAGCCGACCGGGCAGTGCCGCGGCCTGGGTGCGGCCGAGGTCGGTGAGCCCGGGTCCGGGGATGCGGGTGTCGAGGAGCCCGGCGACGTTGGAGGGGGTCTGGCCGTGGCGGATCAGGAGGAGGCGCATCCGCCCACGCTAACCGCGGAGGCTGGGCTTCCGGGGCGCGCGGTCGCGCTCGCTCCCGCCGTTGTGCGGCGAGTGCGGCGCTGCCACGATGTGCGGGGACGCTCCCGGACCGGGAGCCGCAGACGGACGGGACGGGCGGACATGGCCTCCGAAGACGGTTTCTCGAAGGACGAGCGCTCGGCGATGAAGCAGCGTGCGGCCGAGCTGCGGGCGGAGGCGAAGCGGCAGAAGAGCGCCGACAAGGCCGACGCCGATCGCAGGGACGCGGAGGCCGCGATCGCCGCGATGACCGACGAGGAGCGGCCGATCGCCCAGATGCTCCACGAGGTCGTCGGCGAGACCGCCCCCGATCTCCTCCCGAAGACCTGGTACGGCTTCCCCGCCTACGCGCGCTCGGACGGCAAGGCGATCGTCTTCTTCCAGCCCGGCGCGAAGTTCGGCACGCGCTACTCGACCCTCGGCTTCCAGGACGGCGCGCAGCTCGACGACGGCACGATCTGGCCGACCGCCTACGCGCTCGTCTCCGCCGACGCCGAGACGCGCGCCGCCGTCACCGAGCTGGTCCGCCGCGCGGCCGGGGCCTGACCCCGTGGCGCACGTCTACGACGAGATCGACGAGAGCCTCTCCTCCTGGATCCACGAGCAGCCGATGTGGTTCGTCGCCACCGCGCCCCTCGCCGCGGACGGGCACGTCAACATGTCGCCGCGCGGCCACGACTCGTTCTCGATCCTGGGCCCGCGGCGAGTCGGCTGGGTCGACTACACGGGCAGCGGAGTCGAGACGATCGCGCACCTGCGCGAGAACGGGCGCGTGTGCCTGATGTTCGCGTCGTTCGGACCGCGTCCGCGCATCGTCCGCCTGCACGGCACCGGCTCCGTGCACCTGCCCGGTTCGGAGGCGTTCGCCGAGGTCGCGGAGCAGCACCCCGAGCACCCGAGCACCCGCGCGGTCGTCACCGTCGAGCTCACCCGCATCAGCGACGCGTGCGGCTGGGGCGTGCCGGTGATGGAGCCGGTCGGCGAGCGCGACCTGCTCCTCCTCCAGGCCGAGAAGAAGGGCCCCGACGGCATGGCCGAGTACCGCGCCACGCGGAACGCGGTCAGCATCGACGGACTGCCGGGCTACCCGTTGGACTGAGCGGGCGGGACGCGGCCGCAGCGCGGCGCGCACGAGCACGCCGACCAGCTCGAGCAGGGTCTCAGTGACGACGGCGAGCGGGTTCGACCCGGTGGGGCGGGAGTCGACGGAGATCCGGGTCTTCGTCATTCGTCAAGTCCTCGACCGCTGACCGCCGCTCAGCACGACCAGACGTGCATCACGGTCCGTCTCCCGTTCGGGAACCCCGGGTCGATCGACGTGTTCGTCGTCGGTGCGGGTCTGAAGCGGGCGCTCCTCGCGGGGACGATGACCGGCGGCCTCGTCGACGGGTACACCGCCGCCGTCTCAGGGAGATCGCACAGCGCGACGGGACCGGTTCGCGGAAGCACCCACGAGGACGCTTCGCATACGTCCCCAGGGGATGTACTCCTGGGACCAGTAGTCGGCCCGGATCTTCAGGAGGGGCCCCTCGACGGTGGAAGCCACCGAGATTGAGCGAGGGTCCCGGAGGGTTCCCGCGATGCGTGTCTGCGGGGTCCTTTCGAGCTCGCTCGACAACTGCTCGGGAGTGATTCGCGTCGGGAGGGACGACCGCGAGCAGCCGCCGGCATCCACCGGAGGCGCATTCGACGGTCCCGCTGACGAGCTCGCTCCCCTGTGGACGGTCGATGGCCGAGGCCGCCGGCCGCGCTGGTGAGGCTCATCCATGGGTCGGGACGAGAGCGAGCTCCGGGGAGCTCCGGCCGATCCCAGGAGGGGCGGACGTGGAGCGCGACTGAGGCCTGCTCGATCGACGGTCGGATCGGACGGCGTCCCTACCATCGGCCCCGCAGAGATCCCCTGGCCGATCCGCCCGCCGCTACCCCCGCTCGTCGACGGCCCGGATCGAGAACAGCTCCTGCGGGGTGCAGTCGAGCGCGTCGCAGATGAGCGTCAGCGTCGTGAAGCGGATCGCGCGGGCGCGGTTGTTCTTGAGGATGGAGAGGTTCGCCATCGTGATGCCGGTGCGGGCAGAGAGGGCGGTGAGGGTCACGCCGCGCTCGGCCAGCACTGCTCCGAGGTGGCAGTCGATCCGGTGCCTCTCGTCGTCGGCGGGCTCAGACAACGCCGTCGACGTCCCGTTCGAGCTTCGCGCCGGCGCGGAACGCCGCCGTCAGGGCGAGGGCCACCACTCCGGCGAGCAGGACGGGGACGGGCCACTGCGGCAGGTTCGTCCCGATGGCCTGGTAGTCGCCGCCGAGGAAGGCGTCGCGCTGCTCGTCGGTCACCCGGCCGGCGGCGAACAGCAGGCCGATGCCGGAGCTGAGGTACAGGCCCGCCGCGGTGTCGGCGAGGCCCTGCGCCACTCCTCCGATCAGCAGGGCGAGGCTCAGACGGCGCCAGTTCGCGAGGACGAAGGGGTCGAACGGGCGTCCGGCCGCGATGCCGCGGAGAACCCGCAGGAGGAAGACCGTGGCGAGGACGATGGTGACCGCCTGGAGGAGGCTCGGCAGCGCACCGAGCAGGCGGAGGGAGAGAGCGGCGTCGGCGAGCGTGGGCGCGGTGCCCTCGCGCGGCTCGGCCTGCAGCAGCTGCGGGAGGCTCCGGAGCGGGAGGCGGCCGTCCGCTTCCCCGAAGACCAGCAGGGTGCGCCCGGTGGTGACCGTCCAGGTCTGCAGGAGCGCGGTGAGCACGGAGAAGACCGCGACGATGAGCAGGACCGCTCTCGCCACCCGGAACACGCGCGGACGCTCCCGGACCGGTCCGCTGGAGATGACACTCGTCATGGCGTGCTCCTTATCGATCGTCGATGTTATCGAGTATCGATACTACGCACGCCGGTCCGCCGATGTCGACCCGCGGAGCCCCACCGACCACGGAGACGGCGGGAGGGGTGGTTGCCCGCGGCGAGGAGCCCGATCTAGCGTGGAGGGATGTCGGATGCGAGGGAGCGCGCCGCCCGGTACCGAGCCGGCGCCGCGGGCGAAGAGAAGTCGGAGCAGCCCGCCCTGCCCGAGGATCCGCTCGAGCGGGCCGCGTTCGTCGAGACGGCGATCCAGCTCGCGATCCGCCGCGGCGACTTCGACGACCTGCCGGGATCGGGGAAGCCGCTCCCGGACCTGGGCGCGGCCCACGACCCGGACTGGTGGATCCGTCGCAAGATCGAGCGCGAGAACCTCACCGGGATCGGCCCGGCCGCCTTCCTCCTCCGCGCCGAGGACCGCGCGCTCGACGAGCGCCTCGACCGCCTGCACCGCGAGGAGGAGGTGCGCGCCGAGCTCGCCGACTTCAACACGCGGGTGATCGAGGCGCGCCGCCAGCTGCTGGGCGGGCCGCCCGTCGTCACCCCGCTCCGGGACGTCGACGAGGAGGTCGCCGCCTGGTCGCAGCGGCGCGCCGATCGCGCCGCCGCGGCCGAGGCCCGGGCGGCCGCCGAGCCGGAGCGGTCCCGCCGCTGGTGGTCGCGGCGGCGCTGACGTCCCCGGAAACCGGACAGACCTGCCCCTCCCACTGGGGTCCCGCCCCGGGAAACCGGGCGGGAGCGCGCCTCCGAATCATGCGTGCACATCAAGTCGACCGGAGTCCGCATGCTCACCGCCACCACCCCCGCACGCCTCCCGAGGGCCCGCCCCTCGACCCTCGCCGCGCCGCCGCTCGCGCTGCTCGAACCCGACTCGGACCGGATGCTCGTCATCCGCGCCGCGGAGGGCGACGACCGCGCGTTCGCCACCATCGTCCGCCGCTACACCGGTCTGCTCCGCGCGACGGCCGCCCGCACCCTCCGCAGCAGCGCCGACGTCGACGACGTGGTGCAGGAGACGTTCCTCGCGGCGTGGACCCACGTGGACAGCGTGATCGACGGCGAGACCATCGCCGGCTGGCTCGTCACGACCGCGCGCCGCCGCAGCGTCGACCGGCTCCGCTCCAGCGTCTCGCGGCTGCGAGCCGAGCTGGACGACGAGTTCCCCGCCTCCGCCGCCGACGACCCGGAGCACGCCGCGCACTGCGGATCGCTCGCCGCCGACGCCAACCGGGTGCTCGCCGCGATGCCCCCGGCCCAGCGCCGCTGCTGGGAGCTGCGCCAGCTGGAGCAGTGCAGCTACGACGCGATCGCGCACGAGCTGGGGCTCACGACCTCGACCGTCCGCGGACTGCTCGCCCGCGCCCGCGGGACCCTCCGCACGGAGCTCGCCCACTGGCGCTGATCCGCGCTGCGGATCTCGGCGCAGGCGACTAGGCGGGGGCCTTCAGCGGAGGAGGACCGGCCCCGCGCCGATCCGCACCCGGAACAGCGAGTACGGGTACGTCCGCAGATCCGTGCCGCCCTGGTAGTCGGCCTGGCGGTGCAGCTGGTTCGCGGTGACGTACAGGTGCTCGTCCGTCGCGATCGACATGGTGTCGGGCCAGAGCAGCCGCTCGTCGTGCACGATCGTCTCCATCGTGCCGTCGGTGCGACGGCGGACGATCGCGTTGTTCTCGTAGCTCGTGGCGTAGAAGCGGCCCAGCGCATCCGTCTCGAGGCCGTCCGCTCCCCCGCCCTTGTCGCCCTCGTCGACGACGGTCGCCGCGACGTCCTCGTCCGGCACCGACCGGTCGACCAGGGCCGCCGTCGCCACGCTGAACCAGCGGCGGGAGGCGAGAGGGCAGTACCAGAGGCGCTCGCCGTCGGCCGAGATCGCGATGCCGTCGGCGCCCATCGTCACCGGCTGAGGGTCGCCGTCGGCCGGGCGCTTCATCAGCACGCGGCCCTCGGCCATCGGCACGAGCTCCGGAGGAGTGAGCGCCTTCGTGCTCGGGTGGTCGTGCAGGCGGCGCCAGGCGGTCCCCGCCTCGAGGTCGACGACGATGATCCCGTTCGGGCCGGAGTCGGCCGAGTCGGTGATGTAGGCGATGCCGCGCCGCAGATCGAAGCGCACGTCGTTGAGGTAGGTGGTCGGCAGGGCGACGTCCGGCTCGAGGAGGATCACCTGCTCGACGGTGTCGGTCGCCAGGTCGACGCGGACGAGCTTGGGGCCGCCCTTCTTCGTCGGCTCGAACATCGGGCTGCCGGTGTCGAGGATCCAGAGCCGGTCGGCCGGATCGACGACGATGCTCTGCACCGAGACGAGGGCGCCGGCGTCGTCGATTCCCGCCGGCGTGTTCCAGGCCTCGTCCGGGTAGGGCACCGCCGCTCCGTCGACCAGCTCCACGACCGTGGCCGGGACCTCGTCTCCCCACTTCGGGAAGTTCACGAAGATCCGCCCGGTGTGCGAGACGCTGACGCCGGTGGGCATCGGCCCGCTGGTGAAGGCGTGCAAGAGCTCCAGCTCGCCGAGCGGCTCGTCGACCGGGCGCGTGCCACGGGTCTCGTCGGTCGGTCCCCAGAATCCCATGGTGCTCTCGCTGTCCTCCCGCAGGCGCGGGCTCGTGGCGGTCTCGGTGCCGGTCGGGTGAGGAGTCGGTGCCCGCCGCGACCGGTGCTCCTCATCCTGCGCGCCGGCGCCGGTCGGCGGGGAGGAGGTGGCGGAGGAGGCGGCGAGCGCTTAGCATCCGGCCGCCGCCGGCGACCCGGGAGCCGCGACCGAGGAGGCGGAGGAGGGCCGGCCCGCGTCCGACTTCGGCACGGCCTTCGCGAAGGGGCTCAGCATCGAAACGGGGCAGTGCCCGGTGAAGCGGGTCGCCTCGGCGGCCGCTCCCGCCGCCCGCAGTGCACCGCCCCCCGCCGTCGCGCTCACCCGCTGGTCGGCGGATCGACGGACCACTGATCCGCCGGCCGTCCGCTTCCGGACATGACCGCTAGAGGGCGTTGCCACTGCGGCCGCTCACCTGCCACGGTCGCAGAGCGACCGACGACGGTCCACCGATCAGAAGGACCGAGGCCCGCCATGGACGACTCCTCTTCGACCGAGACCAGCACGAGCGAGATGACGCCCGAGGTGCTGGCCGCGTTCAGCGACGCCTGGACCCGCCACGACCTCGAAGCGCTGATGAGCCACATGACCGACGACTGCGTCTACGGCGCGTCCGTCGGCCCCGAGCCCGGCCGCACCTGGACGGGCAAGGAGCAGGTCCGCGAGGGATTCGCGCTCATGCTCGCCTTCGACACCGGACAGGAGCGGCACGAGGAGGGGGCTCCCCTCATCTCCGGGACGCGCGGCGCGGCCACCTGGTCCTTCACCGGGACCGGCCCCGACGGCCGACCCCAGGTCACGCGGGGCTGCGACATATACCAGTTCCGCGGCGGGAGGATCGCCCGCAAGGACGCGTTCCGGAAGGTCTACCGGGCGGACGAGGAGTAGTCCGCGCCGGCCTCCCTCGCGCAGCGGAGCCGGAGCGGCGTCCTCGTACCGGGTGGCCGCGCGCCTCCCCGATCGCGCAGACTGGATCGATGGCAGCGGCGTCGGCACCGGTCGGATGGGGACGTCTGCCTGCCGTGTCGTGGCTGATGGTGCGCGCCTTCACGCGGCACCGCGTCCTCGCCGTCCTGGCCTTCCCGACGGCGCTGCTCTCGCTCACGCCCTCCGTGATCCGCCGCGCCGCCCACGAGACGGCCGACCGGAACGGACTGGTCGTGTTCGGGCGCTACCGGCCGGTCGCCGACGCCCTGGTGAGCATCGCCGTCACCGTCCCGGTCGTCCTGCTGGCCGTGGTGGCGGCCGTGTGGGTCGCGCTCTCGGGGCTGCTCGGCGCGGTCCTGGTCCTCGCGGCGCTCCTCGGCGGAGCCGTGGGGGCGGGGGCCCTGCTGGTCGGGACCCCCCTCACCGCGGCCGTCGGCGCAGAGACGCCTCCGGGGAGGCGGTGGACGGTGATGGCGCTCTCGCAGCGCCCAGGGACCCGCCTGTCGGCGCTGATCGCGACGAGGGAGCTGCTGGCCACGGTCCCCGCGGGAGGCGTCGTCGTGGCCGTGGCCGGCGACGAGCGGCTGGCGGACAGCTACTCGCGCCTCGGCTTCTCCCGGGGACAGGGCCTGCGGGTCTTCCAGCAGGTCTGAGGGGCACCTCATCGCCGGACGGAGGCCACCGGCGGCTCGATACGGTGGGGATCGTGCAGTGCGGCTGAGGCCTTCCCGATCCCCGTCGCTCCGGCCCGCTCCCTCCGGCCCGCTCCCTCCGGCCCGCTCGGGCGCGATCGAAAGGCTCCCCGTGTCCGCACTCCTCCCTCTGCAGGGCAGGACCGCGTGCAGGGCAGGACCGCGCTCGTCACCGGCGTCTCGCGGCGACGCGGCATCGGATTCGCCGTCGCCTCGAAGCTCGCGTCGCTCGGCGCGCACCTCGTCGTCCACCACCACCGCCCCCACGACCTCGACCTCCCCTGGGGAGGGGACGACCTCGACGCGGTGAGGTCCGAGCTGCGCGCGCACCTCACGGAGGGCGCGCGGTTCGCCGACGTCGACGTGGACCTGGCCGACCCCTCCACCGTCCCCGGCCTGATCGCCACCGCCGCCGATCTGACCGGGAGCCTGGACGTCCTCGTCTGCAATCACGCGAAGAGCGGCGACGACGGCAGCATCCTCGACATGACGCCCGAGCGGCTCACCGCGTTCTGGGACGTGAACACCCGCTCCACTCTCCTGCTCACCGCGGAGTTCGCGCGGCTCCGGGCACCGCGCAGCGACGGACCCCGCCGGCCCGGCGACCGGATCGTCGGGGCCGGGCCCTACGCCCGGGCGCAGGGGCACGTGTTCTGGATGACGTCCGGCCAGATCCACGGGGCGATGCGCGGAGAGGTCGCCTACGCCGCGAGCAAGGCGGCGCTCGCCGGCGTCACCGCCACGGTCGCCGCCGAGCTCCTGGAGCTCGGGATCGTGCTCAACACGATCGATCCCGGTCCGGTGAACACGGGATACCTGGACCCGGAGACCACCGACCGGTCGCTCGAGGACCTCGAGGAGTACGTCGCGACCACGCCCTTCGGCCGGGTCGGCGCGCCGGCGGACCCCGCGGAGCTGATCGCATGGCTGGCCACGTCGGCGGGCAGCTGGGTCGTCGGGCAGGTGCTCACGACCGACGGCGGGTTCAGCCTGTGACCGGAGCGGCGGCGAGCCGTCCGGCGCCGACGACCGGCGCGGCCGGGCCCGGGGATGATGGGCCCATGGGAACTCGTGGGGCCGGAGTGCTGTGGGTGGTGAGCGCGCTCGCCTATGTGGGAGCGGAGGCGGTCGCCGCGTCCGCGTTCCCGGGCTACAGCTACGCACGGAACTACATCAGCGATCTCGGCGTGCCCGAGGTGGGCGTGTTCCAGGGGCGCGCGATCGACTCGCCGCTGCACGCGGTGATGAACGCCGGATTCCTCCTGCAGGGGGCGCTCTACCTCGCCGCCGCCGTCACGACCGTGCGGGCGGCGCGGGGCGGATCGCGGGGGCTGTTCCTCTCCCTCGCCGTGGTCTACGCCGTGGGCATCGCCGTGGTGGGCCTCGTGCACGGGAGCAGCGCCAGTGCGCAGAACGGGATCGGCGGCCTGCACGTGGTCGGCGCCGCGATGGCGATCGTCGGCGGCAACGCGGCCTCGATCGTCGCCGGTGCCGCGGCCCGGCGCGGCCGCGCCCCGTGGGCGCTCGGGACGGTCGGGATCGTGCTCGGCGCGGTCGGCCTGCTCGCGCTGCTGATGCTGCAGGTCGACACCCGCGTGCCCGGCGTCGATCTGCTGCCCGACGGCGTCTGGGAGCGCGCCTCCGTCTACGCCGTCACGGCCTGGCAGCTCGCGACCGGCCTGCGGCTGCTCCGACGGCCGGAGGTGCCGCGGCAGCCGCGGCCTCCTCAGACCGCGGGCAGCGGCGCGCAGGTGCGCAGCGCCGTGCACCGGCTCTTCCAGCTCGGGATCCGGATCCCGGAGGCCCTCTCGGTCGTCGTGTTCGACGACAACCCGTGGAGCGAGCTGGTCACCCCGCCGCTCAGCGTCGTCCGCCAGCCGATCGACATGCTCGCCCGTCACAGCGTCGAGCTCGTCCTCGCCCGCATGCAGGGCCGCCTCCCCGAGGCGCCGCAGCACATCGAGGTGCAGGCCGACCTCGTCATCCGCTCCAGCTGCGCCGCACCCCCGCGGCGCTGATCCCCCTCCCCCTCCGAAAGGCACGCCATGTCCGATCCCGTCGTCGTCACCGCGATCTTCACTCCCGCCGAGGGGCAGCGCGACGCGCTCGTCGCCGCCCTCTCCACCGCCATCGCGGAGGTGCACGAGGAGGAGGGCTGCGAGCTCTACGCGATCCACGACTCGCCCGACGGCACCATCGTGATGCTGGAGAAGTGGACGAGCGGCGACCTGCTCGACGCGCACGGCGCCGGCGAGCCGGTCGTCCGCCTCAACGCGGCGATCCGCGGACTCGTCGCCCACCCGCCCGTCGTGACGCGGCTCGTCCCGATCCCGGCCGGCACCTCGCAGCAGGGCGAGCTCTAGCACCCGGGGGCGGGGCCGCTCCGGATCCGAATCGCGCCTCCCGCCGGAAACGCGCGCGAAACAGCGGAGGCCTACGGTCGGGAGCGACCCCGCCCCCGGGTGCTAGAGCTCGCCCTGCTGCGAGGTGCCGGCCGGGATCGGGACGAGCCGCGTCACGACGGGC
>NZ_PSWJ01000036.1:0-24681 GCF_002932775.1 Rathayibacter sp. AY1B8
GATGTGGGGCCCCCGCCCCCGAACCCCTGACCTGAACAGGAGCGATGACATGGAGAAGTCCTGCGTCCGCCCCCTCGACCTGGACGACGCCGTCGCCCTCGTCGGCATCCTCGCCGCCCTCCAGGCCCTCCTCGACAGCGGCGGACTCCCCCCTGAGGAGGTCGAGGCCCTGCGCCACGGCCTCGAGCAGGGCGGAGCCCTCCTCCCCGGAAGTGACGAGAACGAGATTGCGACGGCTCTGGGTGGGCTGAACGCCCGCCTGCGTGGGACCATCGGGTGATCGCGCCGCGCTCGACGTTCCCGTAGCCTTCATCCGCGCTCGTGTCGACCCCGGAAACGCGCTCCCCCGCCCGCGGGTAGCGTCCGGTCCGGTCCCGCACTCCCACGGGGTCGCTGAACCCCGAGAGCCGGAGGAGATCCGATCGTGAACGGTGACCACTTCGTGCTCTCGACCGCGACGCCGTGGGACGACCGCACAGAGATCATCGGCGTGTACGTCTCCGAGGCGTGGGCCCGCGAGGCCGCGGCCGCATGGCTCGGCTCCCCGGACCGCGAGGCGTTCCCCCGGTGCGTCATCGAGGGCTGGAGCGGCGCGCACCTCCTCGGCCGCGAGGTCGTCGAGGCCCTCGGCGTCGACGACGAGGGCGGCGACGAGTCGCTGGGCGGCCCCCGCAGCCTCTGACGTGGCGGCCTAGCCGCCCCAGTGCGGCGGGCGCTCGAAATGCGACGGCAGCGTGGTCGCCGCATCCCCTCGGGCGCTGTTCACCTGCGCCTGGGTGAGGTAGACCGCCTCGGCGAGCCGCGCACCGGACACGTCCGCATCGCGAAGGTCCACCCCCAGCAGGTCGCACCGCTGCAGATCCGCACCCCGCAGATCCGCGGCGAGGAGGAGCGCGCCCCGCAGATCCGCCCCCCGCAGGTCCGCGTTCCGGAGCGATGCACCCGCCAGATCGGCACCCGGAGCGAGCCGACGGCCCCTCGACCGGCGGGCAGCCGGCGCCGCTCCTGCGCGAGCGGCCGCGCTCGCCGCGATCAGGAGCGGCCGGGACGCTCCGTACTCCGCGTCGACGTCGACCGCGACCACCTGCTCCGGCTCGCCGAGGGTGTGCGCGTGCACCGCGTCGAACCGCTCGCGCAGCTCGTCGAGGAGCGGCGCGCCGACGCCGGGCAGCGCCAGAGCGGAGTCGAGGTACCAGAGCAGCTCGTGCAGGCGGCGCATCAGCGGGAACACCGCGAACATCCGCTCGCGCACGGCCGGGTCGGACCGCCAGGAGACGCCGCCGAACGTCTGCTGCGAGACCATCTGACCGGCGCCGAAGCAGTCGAAGACGGTGCAGCCGACGAAGCCCTGGGGCCGGAGCCGGCGGTGGATCGTGCACGCGTCCTCGCCGTCGAGGTTGACGCACGGGTCCCCGGCGCGCTTGTCGAACGGGAAGTCGGCGGAGCGGGCGAAGGCGAGGGCGACGCAGCACAGGCCGAAGCAGTTCGCGCAGTCGGCGCCGAGGTCCTCCCGGCGGCCGAGCTCGACCCTGGTGCGTGACGTCATCCGTCCGAGCCTACGCGCGGCGGCGCCTCCGGATCAGTGCGCGAGCGCGAGCACGCCGACGACCAGAACGCCGAGGCCCACGATCCCGAGCAGCGAGACGAGGCTCTCCTTCCAGGAGAGGCCCGCGCGAACGACGGCGATGAGGGCGATCCCCGCGAGCGTGGCGACGTAGACGCCCGCGCCGATCCGCAGCGCGACCGTCGCGTCGATCCAGCCCAGCGCCGCGGCACCGAGCGCGAGGACCGGCAGCGACGCCGAGGCGAGCGCCCCGCCCGCGATCCGCAGCATCGTGCCCGACTCCGCTCGCGAGGGCGTCGCCGCGTGCACGACCTGGTGCGCGATCACCTCGGCGACGAAGCCCGCGGCCGAGATCCCGATGATCGAGATCACGAGGCTCTGGAGGGCGTGGACCGCGTCGGGGTGGTCGCCGACGAGGTAGATCATCACCACGGCCAGGCCCGTGAAGGTCGCGTAGACGCGCTCCTTGAGGGCGCGGGCGATCTCGTCGAGGGGGCGGCGGGTCCGCTCCGCCCACCGGCCGGCGCGGCCCGGGCGCAGGCGCACGGGCGTCATCCGGTCGGCGGGTGCGGTGCGGCCCTCGTCGGCCGCTCCGTCAGTAGGAGGCTGAGTCGACACGTGCCGCGGAGGAGTCGCCCGAGTGCCGCGCGGCGAGGTCGCCGAGGATGGTCGCGGAGCCGCTGGTGCCGAAGCGGGTGACGCCGAGGCCGCGGTAGGCGAGGAGCGTGTCGAGGTCGCGGACGCCGCCGGACGCCTTCACCTGAACGGCCTCCGAGACGGCGCCGCGCATGAGGCGGAGGTCGTGCTCGTTCGCGCCTCCGCCCGCGAAGCCGGTGGCGGTCTTCACGAAGTCCGCGCCGGCGCGCTCGGCGGCCCGGCTGCCCTCGACGACCTGCTCGTCGTCGAGGAGGCTCGTCTCGAGGATGACCTTGACGACGTGGCCCTCGGCGGCCTCGACCACGGCGCGGACGTCGTCCTCGACGTCCTGGAGCAGGCCGCTCCGGAGGCGGCCGATGTTGACGACCATGTCGAGCTCGGACGCGCCGTCGGCGAGCGCCTGACGCGACTCCGCGACCTTCGCCGCGGTCGAGGTGGTGCCGTGGGGGAAGCCGATGACGGTGCCGACCAGGACGCCGGAGCCCTCGAGCCGAGCGACCGAGTGGGCGATGTCGGAGGGGCGGACGCAGACGCTGAACACGCCGGACGCGCGCGCCTCGTCGAGCTGGGCGTCGACCTCGGCGCGGGTGAGCTCGGGCTTCAGGATCGCGTGGTCGATGAGCGCCGCGATCTCGGCGACGGTGGGCAGGCTGGAGTCGGTCATCCGCACATTTTACGTCCGCCGGCGGGACGACGAAGGCCCGCGATCCGATGGATCACGGGCCTTCGATCGTTCACGCCGCTAGCGGCGCCGGGTCACCAGCTGGACTTGGTGATGCCGGGCAGCTCGCCGCGGTGCGCCATGTCACGGAAGCGGACACGCGAGATGCCGAACTTCGTGAGGTTGCCGCGGGGGCGGCCGTCGACGGCGTCGCGCGAGCGGACGCGGACGGGCGAGGCGTTGCGGGGGAGCTTCTGGAGGCCGACGCGGGCGGCCTCACGGGTCTCGTCGGTCCCGGCCGGGTCGACCAGGGCCTTCTTCAGCTCGAGGCGCTTGGCGGCGTAGCGGTCGACGATCACCTTGCGCTGCTCGTTGCGGGCGATCTTGCTCTTCTTGGCCATACTTAGCGCTCCTCGCGGAAGTCGACGTGCTTGCGCACTACGGGGTCGTACTTCTTGAGCACGAGACGGTCGGGGTCGTTGCGGCGGTTCTTCTTGGTCACGTAGGTGTAACCGGTGCCGGCCGTCGAACGGAGCTTGATGATCGGACGGACGTCCTGCTGCTTGGCCATTAGATCTTCACCCCGCGAGCGAGAACATCCTTGACGACGGACTCGATGCCACGGGCGTCGATGACCTTGATGCCCTTGGCCGAGAGGGTCAGGGTGACGTTACGGCGAAGCGACGGCACGTAGTACGTCTTCTTCTGCACGTTCGGGTCGAAGCGGCGCTTGGTGCGCCGGTGCGAGTGCGAGATGGCGTGCCCGAAGCCGGGGACGGCTCCGGTCACCTGGCAGACTGCTGCCATGGTTTCCTCCATGTGTGGTTACCGTGGATCACGCGCGGCACGAAGCCCCGCCCGACCCACCCAAGGTCACTTGTCGGCGCACCGCCCGCCTGTCCGGCCGGAGCCGGAGCTCCTGCCCGGTGGGCAGCACGCAAGCGCGTGCAGATGCACGCAACCTCGCTAGGCTACGCGACCCGGGCGGCGGCCGCAACAGGGTGGGGACACTCCCCCGACAGGGCGGGAACACTGCCCGGACAGGGTGGGGGCGCTCCCCCGACAGGGCGGGGACGCCGCCCCGACGCGCACGGGGACTTCCTGGGAGGTTCCGGCAGAAGTGGCCTCCCGTACCCCCCGAGCAGGGCGTTCGTGTACCTTTCGCCTTCCTCGCGGGTCGACGACCGCCCTACTCTGAGCCGACCGCGGGCGCCCGCTCCCGGCAGCAGCCGGGAGTAGCAGCACATGCGCCAGTCCTTCCTCCGTTCCCTCGTCGCCGCGGCCGTGCTCGTAGCGGGCGCAGGACTCAGCGTCGTGGCCGCGCCGACCGCGTCGGCGGCGCCGGTCTTCAGCACCGCGTGCTTCACCTCCCCGAAGGTCTCGACGGTGTCGCAGTACACCGTTCCCGCGACCGGGGTCTCGACGGTCCGCGCCGTCCTCAGCGGCCAGAACGGCGGGAAGGGTGCGAGCGGCCTCGGGACGGGCAACGCCGGCGGACGCGGCTCCAGCCTCGTCGTAGAGGTGCCCGTCACGCCCGGGCAGGTGCTGGAGATCGGGCGCCTCGCCGGCGCCCCGGCCGGAGCGGCAGGCGCCACGCGCTACGTGAACGGCGGCGTCTACGGGGGCGACTCCGGCGGCGCGGGCGGCGACGCCCAGTACCTCAGCACGGCCGGCTCGGACGGCTGTCAGCACGCCCTCGCCGTGGCGGCGGGCGGCGGAGGCGGCGGCGGGCGGTCCTCGGTCGGCGGCGACGCCGACGCCGGCAGCGGCGCGAGGGGCGGCGGGAACGGCGGCAGGAACAACGCGGCCGACGGCGGCGGCGGCGGAGCGGCCGGGCAGAGCTCGGGCGGCTCGCCCGGCGCCCGCGGCTACAGCACGTTCGGCGAATGCGCCGACGGCAACAACGGCCAGTGGGGCGTGTTCCTCAACGACGGCAAGGGCGCCGACGCCGGCGCCTCCCGCGGCGGCGGAGGCAACTGCTCGTTCCCCGGCCACAGCGGCGGCGGCGGCGGGGCAGGCTGGTGGTACGGCGGCGGCGGCGGATCGCCCTACGTGTTCGGCAGCATGAACGACACCCTCGGCGTCATGAACGACCCCGGCGCCGGCGGCGGCGGCTCGAGCTACGTGCACCCGAGCGCGACGAGGATCTCGCAGACGGCCGGCCCGACGGCGGCCGACCCCGTTGTCGCTCCGGTGTACGACACCGCCGTGACCGTGACGCGCACCCCCGACTTCTCGATGCTCGGGCAGGAGGTCACCGTCACCGCGAGGGTGACCATCCCGAGCCTGGGCCGGCCGGTGGCCGCCGGCGGCACCGTCGAGATCCTCACCGGCGCGGGCACCAGCAGGGTGACCCTCGACGCGGACGGCGTCGGCGTGCTGACCACGAGGGACATCCCGCAGGGCTGGAACGAGATCCGCGCGCACTACCCCGACACCATCACCCCCGCCGAGGCGGGACGCGGGAGCTGGTCGGCGCTCCCCGCTCTGCGCCACGAGGTGCGCGCGTGCGCCGCGACACCCGTCATCACCCGGCAGCCCTCGGACATCGCGGGCGTCACCAACCAGATCTACACGCTGACGATGGGCGTGAGCGTCTCGGCCGTCTACGGCGGCATCCCCGCCGTGTCCTGGGAGAGGTCCACGGACGGCGGCGCCACGTGGAAGCCCGCGCTCGGCCGGGCGGGCGCCCGGGAGGACGGGACCGCGTTCCTCGAGGCCGGCCCCGATCCCACCGGCTCCTACCGCTACCGGGCGACCCTGACCACCTGCGGCGGCAGCGTCCGCAGCGAGCCGGCCACCGTCGCGGTGGGCGGCGTGCGCTTCGACCTGTCGACGCTCCCGCAGAAGGCGTACGGCGACTCCTTCGACGCGAGCCCCTACGCGCAGGCCGTCGATGTGCCCGGCCGCTCGATCGTCCTGAGCAGCAGGACCGCCGAGACCTGCTCCGTCAGCGGCATGAGGGTGACCGTGCTCCACGCCGGCGTCTGCACGCTCGCGGCGAGGCTCGACGCGCTCGCTCCTCTGGGCTGGGCGGGCGAGCCCCTGCAGAGCTTCACGGCGAAGCCGAAGGCGCTCACGGTGACCGCCCCGACGGTCGACTACCCGCGAGGCGCGCCGTCCCCCGACCTGCGCTGCACGGCCGCCTTCGTCGGCACCGACACCTTCGGCGCCCCGCTCACGGCCGGCGTCTACCGGCCGATCGTCACGGCGGACGACGTCATCTACCGCTTGATCCCGAACTGGCCCACCTCCACCTTCACCACCTTCACCACGCGGTGCAGCGGCGCGAAGGTCAGCAGCGACTACACGATCGCGGGGTACAAGGACGGCGCGCTGCGCATCGTCGCGGCCGTCCCGATGGTGACCGCCTCCTCGCCCTCGTCGACCTACGGATCCACTCCCCCCGCGATCACCGCCTCCGTGACCGGCTCCCCCTCGGGGACGGTCTCCTGCGGCGCCTTCGCGGCGTCCGACACCGGATTCACGACGCCGCTGGCGCTCTCCGCGACGACCCCCGTCGGCCGCTACCCCACGCGCTGCTCCGGCCTGACGAACCCCTCGGGACAGCTGATCACCATCGACGGCGCGCTCACGATCTCGCCGGCGCCCCTCACGGTGACCGCGTCGAGCCCCGGGACGCAGGCGCACGGCACCGCGACCGCCCCGACGGTCACCTGCACGGCCGACGGCTTCGCAGGAACCGACCGGTTCGTCACCGAGCCGACCGGCGCCTACTACACGGCGGACGGCACCGGGAAGGTGACGATCGGAGCGCGCACGCCCGTCGGCGACTACGTCACGCGGTGCGACGGAGGCGACGCGGGGCCGAACTACACCCTCCGGTCGATCCCCGGCACCTTCGCGCTGGCCGACCGCTCGGCCCCCGTCGTGACCGTGCCCGCCGCCGTCACGGCCGAGCCGGCCGACGTCTCCGGCGCCGTCGTCACCTTCGCGTCCTCCGCGCAGGACGCGGTCGACGGAGCCGTGGGCTCGACCTGCACGCCCGCCTCGGGAAGCGTCTTCCCGATCGGGGACACGACGGTCGACTGCACCGCGGACGACGAGGCCGGCAACACCGGCACGTCCTCGTTCCGGATCACGGTCCGGAAGTTCTCGCAGACGGTCGCCTTCACCTCCTCGCGGCCGACCGCGCCGACGGCGCTGGGCACCTTCACTCCGACGGCCACCGGCGGCGGCTCCGGGAGCCCCGTCTCGATCGGAGCGACCGGATCCTGCGCGATCGCCGACGGCGTCGTGACCTTCACCCGGAGCGGCACCTGCACCGTGACCGCCGACCAGGCCGGCGACGACCACTACACCGCGGGGCGCGCCTCCTTCGATCTCGAGGTCGCGAAGGCGTCGCAGACGCTGACGGTCGCGGTGCCGAGGACCGGCGTCCTGGAGTCGACCGGCGTCGCCACGGCGACCTCGAGCTCGGGACTGCCGGTGCTCGTCAGGACCTTCTTCGGCTGCACCGTCGCCCCCGACGCGACGGGTGCGCAGATCCTGACCTACACCGAGCCCTCGACCTGCGGCGTGCAGTTCGACCAGCCGGGCGACGACGTGTACGCGGCCGCCGACGGCCTGGTGCGCTTCGTCCCGGTCTCGCGGATCCCCCAGACGGTCGTCGTCACCTCGACTCCGCCCGACCGGGTGTTCACCGACGACCGGTACACGGTCGAGGCGACCGGCGGCGGCTCGGGCAACCCGCTCGTGATCGCGGTGATCGAGAACGGCAACTGCACCATCGCGGACGACGTGGTGACGTTCTTCGGCGACGGCACCTGCACGGTGACGATCGACCAGGCCGCGGACGATCGGCACGACGCCGCTCCGCAGGTCCGGCAGGTCATCACGGTCGGGACTCCCGAGGGGAACCTCTCCTTCGGGAGCACCGCGCCCCCGCACGCGATGTCGCTCGAGACGTACCGGCCGACGATCGTGCCCGGCCCGTCGAAGGGCGTGCCCGTGCTCTCCGCGAGCCGAGACTGCTCGATCCTCCCGGACGGCGTGACTGTGCGGAACGACGGGGCCGGGCTCTGCGTGCTGTCCCTCGACCAGCCCGGAGACGGCTACTGGCCCGCGCGGCACGCCGAGCAGGAGTACTCGATCTACTTCCTCCCGCAGACGGTCCGGATCACGAGCGCGCCTCCGGTCGGCGCCGTCCTGGGGGACACGTACCGCCCGGTGATCGAGGGCGGCGCCTCGGGCATCGCTCCGTTCCTCCTCACCACCGCGTCGTGCTCGGCGAAGGACGGCGTGGTCACCTTCACCACGAAGGGCGTCTGCGGCGTCTTCGCCTACCAGAACGGGAACCGGCAGTACGACAGCGCCCGGCCCGCCGTGCAGGAGGTGGAGGTCGGCTACGCGCCCGGCTCCGTGGCGTTCACGACCGCCGTCCCGACCGACGCGGAGGTCGGCGGATCCTTCACTCCCGCCTTCACGCGCGGACCGTCCTCCGGCCCCTCGGTGCTCAGCGTCTCGGGCGCCTGCTCCGACGGCGAGAACGGCGCCGTCCGGTTCGACTCCGCGGGCACCTGCACGCTGACGGCGATCCACTACCGCGACGCCACCTACGGCACCGCGCGGGCGGTCCAGACCTTCGAGGTCACCGCGATCGCGCAGACCGTCGCCTTCACCTCGACCGCGCCGTCGACGGCCGCGGCCGGCGACACGCTCACTCCGACCGCGACGGGCGGCGCGTCCGGGCTCCCCGTGACGATCGGAGCGACCGGCGCCTGCACGCTCGCGGACGGCGTCGTCACCTTCGCCGGCAGCGGCACCTGCACCGTCACGGCGGACCAGGCGGGCGACGGGCGCTACGCCGCGGCGGCGCAGGCCTCGCAGACCGTCGCGGTCACGCAGCTCGCGGGCACCGTCGCGTTCGGCGGCGATGCTCCGGCCGAGGCCCGGGTCGGGGGCTCCTCGACGGCCGCGGTCGTCGCCGGCCCGTCCAGTGCTCCCCCGGTGCTGACGGCCTCCGGCGCCTGCTCCGTCGGGCCCTTCCGACTGGTCTCCTACGACTCCGCCGGCACCTGCACGCTGACGCTGGACCAGGCGGGCGACATCCGCCACAGCGCAGCGCCGACGGCCGTGCGCAGCTTCGAGATCACCCGGGTCGCGCAGACCGTGGCCTTCACCTCGCAGGCGCCGGACTCGGCGCTCGCGGGCGGCACCTACCGCCCGACCGCGACCGGCGGAGCCTCGGGGCGCCCCGTGGTGCTCGGCGCCTCCGGGTCCTGCACGCTCACGAACGGGGTCGTCGCCTTCACCGGATCGGGCACCTGCACGGTGACCGCCGACCAGACGGGCGACGCCCGGTACGACGCGGCGGAGCGGGCCTCGCAGGTGATCGCGGTCGGACTGCTCGCGGGCACCGTCTCCTTCGGCGGCACCGCGCCGACCGGCGCGACGGTCGGCGGGACGACCACCCCGCGGATCATCGCCGGGCCCTCCACGGCGCGTCCGGTGCTGACCGCCTCCGGAGCATGCTCGGCGGCCGCGGGAGTCGTGTTCTACGACTCCGTCGGCACCTGCACGCTGACGCTCGACCAGGCGGGCGACTCGCGGTACGGCGCCGCCCCGCAGGCCGTCCGCACCTTCGCGATCGGCGCCCTCGGCCAGACGCTGGCGTTCGCCTCGCCGGCGCCCGACGCGGCGGTCGCGGGGGGCTCCTACACGCCCGTCGTGACGGCCGGCGCGTCGAGCGCCCCCGTGGTGCTCGGAGCGGCCGGGTCCTGCACGGTCGCGGACGGCGTCGTGACCTTCACCCGCTCCGGCACCTGCACGGTGACCGCGGACCAGGCCGGGGACGAGCGCCACTCGGCGGCTCCGCGGATCACGCAGTCGGTGGAGGTCGGCACGGCGGCGGGAGCGGTGTCGTTCCGCGACGCCGCTCCGACGGACGCCCGGATCGGCGGCTCCTGGACCCCGTCGATCGTCCGCGGCCCGTCGAGCGCCGACCCGGTGCTGGACGCCTCCGACTCCTGCTCGCTGGGAGAGGACGGCACGGTGTCCTACGACTCCGTCGGCACCTGCACGCTGACGCTGGACCAGGCCGGCGACGACGCTCACGCGCCCGCGGAGCAGGTCGTCCGGACCTTCCCGATCGGCAAGGCGCCGCAGACCGTCGCCTTCACCTCCGCGGCTCCGAGCACGGCGACCGCGGGCGGCCGCTACACACCGACCGCGGCGGGCGGCTCCTCCGGTCTGCCGGTCACGATCGGCGCCACGGGCGCGTGCTCGCTCGCGAGCGGCGTCGTGACCTTCAGCGGATCCGGCACCTGCACCGTCACCGCGGATCAGGCCGGCGACGCCTCGCACGACGCGGCTCCCCGGGCGACCCAGTCGATCGCGGTCACCGCGGTCGTCCCGCAGAAGAAGAAGGCGCAGAAGGTCGCCTTCTCGACCGCGATGCCGTCCTCGCCCGAGAAGGGGATCGCCTACCCGGTCGCGGCCACCGCCTCCTCCGGTCTGCCCGTGAAGCTGTACGCGAGCGGCAGCTGCACGCTGACCGCGACCGGCGCGGGCACGGCGACGGTGCGGCTGACGGGCGCGGCGAGCTGCACGGTCCGGGCCACGCAGGCGGGCGACTCGGCGTGGCTCGCCGCGACCTCGGTGACGCAGTCGCTGCAGGTGAAGTCCTCCACCCGCGCCGACCTCACACTGGCGCTGGCGCCGGCGCCGGGACTGGCGGCGACGGCTCCCCTCTCGGGCACGATCACCGTCCGGAACACCGGCACTCGGGACGCGGCGACGACGACCACCCGGGTCGTCGTCAGCGGAACGGTGGCGAGTGCGCCCGGCGCCGTGCAGACGAAGGGCTCGGCCGCGGGCACGACGGTCCTCACCTGGACCGCGCCGAGCGTCTCGGCCGGGCGGAGCACCACCTACTCGGTGACGCTGGTCGACCGGCCGGCCGCCACGACGATCGACGCCAGGGTGTCGACCGCCGCCGCCGATCCCACACCGGCGAACAACGCGGTCAGGCGCACCTTCCGGTAGAGGCTGCGGGGAGGGAGGGGTGTCGCGCCGCGTTGCCCGTTCCCTCCCCGACCGCTACGGTCGCGGGGACGCTCCGGGGGACGGGGCTCGCGAGGGGGGCCCGTGGACCGGTTGAGGCGACGCGCGCTGCTGCTGGGGATCGCCTCCTCAGCGGTCGCGCTGACGGGGTGCACGCCCGCCCGGCCCGCTCCCGCGGCGCTCCCGCCGAGCACGGCGCCGGCGGCGGTGCTGCCGTCCGCCGCTCCGACGGCCGTCCCGACCCCTCCCCGCCCCGTGCCGACCATGACCGCTGCGGCGACTCCGGTGCGGCGGAAGGCGCCGCTGCCCTCCGGCACGATCTCGGAGCTGCCCGGCGAGGGGAGCACGCTCGCCTGGACCGTCGACGACGGCGCCGACTCCGACGTGGTCGCCGCCTACGCGCAGTTCGCCCGCGACACCGGCACCCGGCTGACCTTCTTCCTCAACGGGAAGTACGACTCGTGGACCGTGAACGCGCCGCTGCTGGCTCCGCTCGTCGCCTCGGGGCAGGTGCAGCTCGCGAACCACACCTGGTCGCACGCCGACCTGACGAGCCTCTCGAGCGACGGCGTGCAGGAGGAGCTGGGCCGCAACGGCGACTTCATCCGCTCGACCTACGGGGTGGAGGCGGCGCCCTTCTACCGGCCGCCGTTCGGCTACACGGACGAGCGGAGCCGGGCCGCCGCGGCGGCGATCGGCTACACGGCGACGGTGCTCTGGTACGGCTCGCTCTCGGACTCGGGGCGGATCACGCCGGAGCAGGTGGTCGGCTTCGCGGACCAGTGGTTCCTGCCGCAGCACATCGTGATCGGGCACGCGAACTTCGATCCGGTGACGCAGGTCTACGCGCGGCTCGTCGACATCCTCCGCGAGCGCTCGCTCGAGACGGTGACCCTCCGCGACGTGTTCGCGGTCTGAGCCGCGCCTTCAGCGGAGCGCGGCGCGCGCGGCGGCGGAGACGGCCGCGGCGACCGCGTCGAGGGCGGGCGTGTGCAGGGCCCACTGCTGCCAGTAGAGGGGGACGTCGACGGGGTCGCCGCCCAGCTCGACCAGGCCGTCGCCGCCGACCGGGGCCTGCAGCTCGGGCAGCATCCCCCACCCCATGCCCAGGCGCACGGCCCGCTCGAAGTCGGTCGATCCGGGGACGCGGTGCTGCGGCGGGCGGCCCTCGACGCCGGCGGCTCGGAGGAAGTCGTCCTGCAGGCGGTCCTTCTCGTCGAAGACGACCAGCGGAGCGCTCGCGAGACCGGCCGTGCCGCCGTCCGGGAACCAGCGCTCGGCGAACGCGGGCGCGGCCATGGCGCGGTACCGCATCACTCCGAGCGGTGCGACGGTGCAGCCGAGCACCGCCTCCGACTCTCCGGTGACGGCCGCCAGCACGGTGCCGTCGCGGAGGAACGCGGTGGTGTGCGCCTGGTCCTCGCGGTGCAGCTCCACCACGACGTCGGGGACGGAGGCGAGCGCGGGCAGCACCCAGGTGGCCAGGGAGTCGGCGTTGACGGCGAGCGGGAGGACGACCGGGCCCGCCCCCTCCGCGTCCTCGCCGCCGAGCGAGCGGACGGCGTCGTCGGCGAGGAGCTCGATCTGACGGGCGAGGCGGAGGAGCCCGGCACCGGCCTCGGTCGCGACGACGGGGCGCGAGCGCACCAGCAGGACGCGGCCGGCGGCGGTCTCGAGCGCCTTGATCCGCTGGCTGAGGGCGGAGGGGGTGATGTGCAGGGCCCGGGCGGCGGCGTCGAAGGAGCCGTACCGGACGGAGGCGGCGAGCGCGCGCAGGCGGGAGAGGTCGAGGTCGTCTGTCAGCATCAGTGCTGCTTACGGTACTGAAGGAGCATGAGCTGGTCTACAGGAGCGCCCCGCCCTAGCGTCGGAGCGTGTCCCCCCTCCTCGCCGCCCTCTCCGGCCTCGGCTTCGGCCTCTCGCTCATCATCGCCATCGGCGCGCAGAACGCCTTCGTGCTCCGCCAGGGCCTCCGCCGCGAGCACGTGCCCGCCGTCGTCGCGATCTGCGCACTCTGCGACGCCGCGCTGATCGTGCTCGGGATCGCGGGGATCGGAGCGGTCCTGGAGTCGGCGCCGTGGCTGCTGGTGGTGATCCGCTGGGGCGGCATCGTCTTCCTCCTCGCCTACGCGGTGATGGCGGCGAGACGCGCACTGCGGCCGGGGACCCTCGACGGCGATCCGGCCGGCGCCTCGACGTCGCTCCGCACGGCGATCGGCACGTGCCTGGCGCTCACGCTGCTGAACCCGCACGTCTACCTCGACACGGTCGTGCTGCTCGGGTCGGTGGCGAACACGCACGGCGACGAGCGCTGGTGGTTCGGGGCGGGGGCGGCGGCCGGGAGCGTGCTGTGGTTCACCGCTCTCGGCTTCGGGGCGCGCGCGCTGCGGCCGCTGTTCCGGAGCCGCGGGGCCTGGCGGATCCTCGACGCGGCCGTGGCGGTCGTGATGGTGGTGCTGGCGGTGTCGCTCGCGCTGCACTGAGGGCCTGGTGGTGCACTGCTTGTTCTAATAACATTGTGAACATGTTGTTCCGGGTCGACCACTCCGCGGCAGGCTCGCTCGCCGACCAGCTGGAGTCGCAGGTGCGCTCGGCCGTCGCCCGGGGCGAGCTCTCGGCGGGCGACCGCCTGCCGCCCGCCCGCGAGCTCGCCGACTCGCTCGGCATCAACATGCACACCGTGCTGCGCGCGTACGCCGCCCTGCGCGACGACGGGATCCTCCAGATGCGCCGGGGCCGCGGCGCGTGGATCACGGAATCGGCCGGGCCCGGGCTCGTGCGTGTCACCGCCCTGGTCGACGAGCTGCTCGCGGAGGCCCGCCGCAGCGGCATCACCCCGGCGGAGCTCGTCCGCCTGATCGAGAGGACCGGATCATGACCGCCACCGCCGACCGCCGCCGCAAGCTCCTCGCCGCCGCGTCCCTCCTGCTCCCCGCCGCCGGAGTGCTCGTCTCGCGCCTCGTCCTGGACGACGCTCTGCCCGCGGAGCTCGCCTCGCACTGGTCGGGCACCGGGGCGGCCGATGCGACCGCGTCGACGGGCGCCCTGCTCGCGATCGCCCTCGTGCTCTCCGGGCTCCCGGCTGTCGCGGGCCTCGTAGCGGCGGCCGTCGGGCGCGCCGCGCGGCTCCTGCTGGCGACCCTCGGCCTCGTCGCCGGGATGGGCGCCTCCGCCTGGGCGACCTCGGTCGGCACGACGCTCGCGGCCGGGCGCGCCGAGGGGGCGGAGCTCGGCGGGTGGCTGCTCGCGCTGCTCGGAGGGATGCTCTTCGCCGTCGTGCCCGCGCTGATCGCTCCGGGCACCCGGCGCGCCTCCCGCCTGGCCGCCGGCCGCCTGCCGCTCGCGGCGGAGGAGACCGGCGCCTGGTCGCAGACGCTGACGGGCCCGGTGTTCGCCGTCGCCGCGATCGCCACGGCGGCGGGCGCGGCCCTCTCCCTCGCGACGCTCGCCGCGGCGGGCGCCACCGGTCCGGCGATCGCGACGGCCGTCGTCCTCGGCGTCGTCGCGCTGGTGCTCCTCTCCTTCTCCCGCCTGAGGGTGACCGCCGACCGCCGCGGCCTCCGCGTCGTCACGACCGCCCTCGGCATCCCGCTGCGCCGCATCCCGCTCGACACCATCGCCTCGGCCGGCACGGCCCAGCTGCGGCCGTCGGAGTGGGGCGGCTGGGGGTACCGGGTGATGCCGGGCCGCTCGGCGGTCATCCTGCACGCCGGGCCGGGGCTGGTGGTGACGACGGACCGCTCGCGCGAGTTCGCGATCAGCCTCGACGACCCCGAGACCCCCGCGGCGCTGCTCGAGACCCTGCGCTCGCGGGCCTGAGGCGCCGACCCGTCAGTCGACCACGATCCGGACGAGCGTCGTGACGGCGTCCACCGCGTTCACGTAGGAGTAGTGCCGCGAGGTCGGGAAGGCGAGGTGCCGTCCGGGCTCCAGCCGCACGGGCTCATCGCCCTCCCGCTCCAGGAGGAGCGCGCCGGCGGTGACGAGCAGGATCTCGTGCCACCCCTCGGGGTCGGGCTGCGCGTCGTAGCGGTCCCCGGGGCCGAGCGTCCAGGTCCAGAGCTGGGCCTCCCGGCGCGCGGGGACGGAGGAGAGCAGGACGGCGACGCTCGCCTCGCCCGCTCCCCGCCAGGCGACCTGGTCGATCGCCGCGGGCGCGGACCCCGGGGCCGAGACGAGTGCCGTGAACGTGGTGCCGAGGGCGGTCGCGAGGCGGTCGACTCCGGTCAGCGAGATGTTGGCCTCGCCGGCCTCGGCCGCGACGATCGTCCGCCGGCTGATGCCCGAGCGCGCCGCCAACGCGGTCTGGCTCAGCCCGGCTCCGCGCCGCGCGAGGCGGAGGTTGCCGCCCAGGTGGGCGAGGACGGGAGCCGACATGCGCACTATTCTGCACCGAGAAGCCTCTGATGCTCCTAGGATGTGCAGAATGATGCACATCTCGCCGCTCCGGGGCCTCCGCTTCACGCGTCCGGAGTGGGCGCTCATCGGCATCACCGCGATCTGGGGCGGGACCTTCCTCGCCGTGCACATCGCGATGGAGCACAGTGGTCCGCTGTTCTTCGTGGGAATGCGGTTCGCGATCGCGGGGCTGATCAGCGCGGTCGTGTTCCACCGGTCGCTCCGGGGGATGCGGCGGATCGACCTCGCCGCCGGCGTCGCGATCGGGGTGATGATCTTCGCGGGCTACGGCCCGCAGAGCTACGGGCTGCAGACGATCCCGAGCAGCACCTCCGCGTTCCTCACCGCGCTGTACGTGCCGCTGGTGCCGCTGCTCCAGTGGGTCGTGTTCCGTCGCCGTCCGGGCGTGCTGACGCTGGTGGGCGTCGCGCTGGCGTTCGTCGGACTGCTCCTGATCGCGGGCCCGCAGCCGGGCGTCGCGCTCGGAGCGGGCGAGGTGGCGACGATCGTGAGCACGCTGCCGATCGCGGCGGAGATCATCCTGATCGGCCTCGTCGCCGGACGGGTGGACCTCGGCCGGGTGACCGTGGTGCAGCTGCTGGTCGCCGGCGCGCTCGGGTTCGCCTCGATGCCCGTCGCAGGCGAGGCGGTCCCGGCGTTCTCGTGGGCCTGGCTGATCCCCGCGCTCGCGCTCGGGGCGAGCAGCTGCCTGATCCAGCTGACGATGAACTGGGCTCAGCGCTCGGTCTCGCCGTCGCGCGCCACGATCATCTACTCCGCCGAGCCCGTCTGGGCCGGCCTGATCGGCCGCCTCGCCGGCGACCGGCTCCCCGCGCTCGCCCTGCTCGGGGCGGGGTTCATCGTCGCGGGCACGCTCGTCAGCGAGCTGAAGCCGCGCCGCGAGCCCGCGCCGCCGGCTCTCAGGTGACGGCGGGGAGGGCGGCCGAGGCGACGAGCGCGCCGCCGGCGTCGGTGATCTCGACGGCGGCGACGGACTCGCGCAGGACGGCCGCGTTCATCTCGCAGTCGAGCTCCGCGGAGCTGCCGAGGAAGGAGCCGGACGGGAGCCGCTCGCCGGAGCCGGTGACCAGCACGAGGTCGTAGCTCTCGCCGAGCGCGAAGCCGGTCCCGCGGAGGATCGTCTCGGTGCCCCAGGTGTGCGCCACGAGCGAGCCGTCGAGCGTCACGCCCTCCGTCCGCTCATCGAAGGCGATCGCCTCGACGGCGCCGAGCGTCCCGGGCGGTCCCGCGACGGGGCGCTCCTCGGCGGACCGCAGGGCCGCTCCGGCGACGCCGCCCACGACGAGGAGCGCGGCCGCCGCGGCGACGGCCAGGACGGCACGGAGGCGCGGGGCACGGCGGCGCGGGGCACGTGCACTCTCCGCGAGCTCGGGCCGCTCTCCGGCGAGCGCCGCGACGCGCGACCGCAGCTCCGGCGACGGCTCCGCCTCCTCCCAGCGGCCCAGCGCGCCGACCCGGTCGACCACCGCACCGAACGACGCGAGCTCGGGGTCGATCGAGGGGTCGGCGGCGCGCAGGCTCTCGAACTCCCGCGTCTCCTCGGCGGAGAGGTCGCCGGCGAGGGCCGCGGCGAGGAGCTCCTCGCGGCGGCCGCCGGGCTCGTCTCCGGCGGGCTGGTCTCGGTCGATCACGATCTCTCCTCGTCGGTGGGTCCGGCGCCCGCGAGGTGACCGCGGAGCGCTCGGAGAGCGTAGAAGGCGCGGCTGCGCAGGGTGGCGACCGGCACGCTCGTGGCGGCCGACAGCTCGGCGTAGGTCTCGCCGTTCACGTGGACGGCGACGACGACCTGCCGGTGCTCGGCGGAGAGCCGCGCGAGCGCCTCGGCGATCGCGAGCGGCTCGAGGGGGTCGCGGTCCTCCGCGGGCACCTCCTCCAGAATCTCGGCCTCGACCAGGCGCGGCAGGCGCCGGCGCGAGCGGTGCACGTCGATGACGACGTTGCGGGCGATGGCGAAGAGCCAGGTGCGGGTGCTGGCGCGCTCGGCGGAGTAGCTCGCCCGCGAGCGCCAGGCGCGCAGGAACGTCTCCTGCACGCAGTCCTCGGCGAGGCCGCGGTCGCGCAGGGCGTTGAGCGCGAAGCCGAGCAGGGCGGACCCGTGCTCGTCGAAGGCGGCGGCCGGGTCGAACCCCGCCGTCCGGGGCTCGAGGCGCACCACCGGAGCCGGGACCTCCGAGTGCTCGCGCGGCATCGCGGGCCCTTCGTCTCGTCGTGCCGTCGCCGTGCGCGCCACACCGCCTCCTCGTCGGGACCGGTGGTCCGTCGGAAGGGGGTACGGCCGCGGCGGCGGCGGCGTTCATCGGAGGCGAGGACCGTCTCCGTGAAGATCTTCTCAGATGGAGTGAACGCGGCGCCGCTTCCGGCCGTATTCCCTGCATCGGGCCCGCTCGGCGCTCGCGATCGAAAGGCTCCACCATGACGAAGACGTCCCCCGCGCGGAACCGCGCCGGCCGCCGCCTGCTCTCCCTCGGCGGCATCACCGCCGTCGCCGCCGCCTCCTTCTTCGCCGCCGCGCCGGCCCAGGCCGAGACCGAGGTCGCCGAGCCGTCCTCGTTCACCAGCGCCTTCACGGTGATGGCGACGCCCGACCAGGTCGTGAACGCCGATTCCGCCGCGACCCCCGGCCAGCCCGGCGCCACGGGCGAGATGACCTTCCGGGTCAACAGCGACCTCGACGTCATCTGCTACGACATCACCCTCACCGGTGTGACCGGCGACTACCAGAGCCCCGCGAAGACCGCGACGCACATCCACCAGGCGGCGCTGGGCAAGGCTGGCCCGCCGCGCATCGCGTTCCCGAACCCGGCGCCGGTCGGAGACGGCCCCCGCACCAGCAGCGGCTGCCTGCAGGGCCCCTTCACCACGGGCATCCAGGCGAACGGGGCGGACACCGGCGCCGGATTCACGCTCAAGGCCCTCGAGGCCGATCCCGCCGCCTTCGCGGGCGACTCCCACACGGCCTCGTACGCGGCTGGCGTCGTCCGCGGCCAGCTCTCGCAGGTGCCGGTCGGCGGCCTCCAGACCGGTGGCGGCGCGACCGCCGCCGGGAGCGACGCCACGGGCCCGTCCGGTCTCGCCGCGATGGCCGGCCTCGGAGCCGTCGCCGCCCTCGGCGCGGCCGGAGTGGTCGTCGCCCGCCGGCGCACCGCCTCCTGATCGTGGGCACCCGGTCGAGGAGCGGCGCGGCGGCACTGTGCGCCGTGCTGCTCCTCGCGGGGTGCGCCGCCGCGGACGGGAGCGGAGGAGCGGAGACGCCCGCGAGCGCGCCCGCGCCTCCGGCCCTCGCTTCTGCTCCCCCGCTCACTCCTCCCCCGGTCCCCGCGCCCGACCCCGACCCCGCCGCTGCCGCGCCTGCGCGCACCGTCGGCGTCGAGCCCGCCCGGCTGAGCGTGCCCGCGATGGGCCTGGACGAGCCGCTGATCGCGCTGGGCATCCAGTCGGACGGGGCGATGGAGGTGCCGGTGGACTACGACGACGTCGGCTGGTTCTCGGGAGGCGGGCGCCCGGGTGGCAGCGGCCGCACCGTGATCGCGGCGCACGTCGACTCGCGGTCCGGTCCCGCGGTCTTCTTCCGCCTCGGCGAGCTCGCCCCGGGCGATGAGATCGCGGTGAGCGGAGTGGACGGCTCCGACCACCGCTACCGGGTGACGGCGGTCGAGTCCCACGCCAAGGCCGCGTTCCCCACCGCCCGCGTCTTCGGCGCGACCCTCGAGGAGGAGCTGATCCTCGTGACCTGCGGAGGCGAGTACGACGCGGCGATCGGCCGTTATCGGGACAACCTGGTGGTGTTCGCCTCCCCGCTCTGAGGCCCGCCACGGAGGCGCGGCACAGAGAGGCGGCACAGAGGGGCGGCACGACCGCCCGGCATCGTGGCGCGGAACGGTGGCGCAGAGCACAGCACGAGAGCCCCGTCGGCGCAAGGGTCCGGGCGCGCGCACGCCGTGTGGTCGGATAAGGAGGGCCGGCCCCCCGCCGCCGCTCCCCTCCCGCTCCCCACCGCCGTGGCGCGGCCGATCCGACAGGACGCCCGTGTCCACCAGCCCCCGCCCCACCCTCTTCGCCCTGCCCGGACTCGGGCTCGACGGCCGCGCCTTCGACGCGCTCGGCCGCGAGCTCGCCGACGTCGCGGACCTCGTCGCGCTCGACCTGCCCGGTGGATCCGGGACCTCGCTCGAGGAGATGACCGCTGCCACGATCCGCCGGATCCGCGAGCACGGCTCCTCCCGCTGGCTGCTCCTGGGGCACAGCATGGGCGGGAAGATCGCCTCGCTCGTGGCCTCCCGCACGGTCACCGGCCGCTCGGGCCTGTTCGGGCTCGCGGGCGTCGTGCTCCTCGCCGGGTCGCCGCTCTCGCCCGAGCCGATGGAGGAGGAGCGCCGCTCGACCATGCTCGGCTGGGTCGACGACGGGCACCTCGACGAGGCGCAGGCGCGCGAGTTCGTCGACCAGAACGTCGGCTCGCCGCTGCCCGCCGACGCCGACGCGGAGGTGCTGGCCGAGCTGCGCCGCTACTCCCCCGAGGGCTGGCGCGACTGGCTCGAGCACGGCAGCCGCGAGGACCGCACCGGAGAGGCCGCCCTCGGGGCCGTGCCCGCGCTCCTGATCGCGGGCGGTGAGGACGGCGACCTCGGCGCCGACGCGCAGCGCCGCCTCAACGGCTCCCTCTACTCCCGCGCCCGGCTGCTCACGCTCGCCGGGGCGGGCCACCTGCTGCCGTTCGAGCGCCCGGTCGAGGTGGCGGCGGCGATCCGCCGGTTCTGGGAGGAGGAGGCCGGCACGGCGCCGTCGGTCCCGGCCGACGTCGGCGCGGCCATCGCCTCCGCCCGGACCTCCACGCGGGTGCGCGGGCTGCTGGCCGTGCGCGCGCTCGCCGACGACCCGGAGTACGCGCCGCGCGCCCTGACCGTCGCCCAGCTCGCGGAGCTGCGCGCGATCGCCGACCGGGTCGTCCCGCAGGAGGGCGGCCGGATCGACCTGGCCGCACGGGTGGACACGCAGCTCGCGAACGGCGAGGGCGACGGCTGGCGCAACGCCGACCTGCCGGCCGACCCGATCGCCTACGGTATGGCGCTCGACGCCCTCCGGGGCTTCGCCGGCCTCGGCCCCGCCGAGCAGGACGCGCGCCTCACCGCGATCGCCGACGGCTCCGCGGAGCCCGGCGACGGCTCGGCCGGCGGGCTCGGTGCCGAGCAGCTGACCGCCTGGTTCGAGGACTGCCGCGTCGACCTCGTGAAGCAGTGGCTGGCCCACCCCGCGTCGATGGCGCGGATCGGCTACGACGGCTACGCCAGCGGCGGCGACACGCTGCCGCTCGTGACGGGCTTCCGCCTGCTCGGCGCCGACGACCGCGAGACCTGGGAACCGACGATGAGGAGTCACCGATGAACACGACCGGCATGCGCCGCTTCCCGCTCGACGAGACGGTCGACGCCGTCGTGATCGGCACCGGGGCAGGCGGAGCGCCCCTGCTCTCGGTGCTCGCCGCTCGAGGGCTGCGGGTCGTCGCCCTCGAGGCCGGGCCGCACTTCGATCCGCTCGGCCACACCGCCGACGAGACGGCGGCCGTCGAGATCAACTGGATGGAGGAGCGCCTCAGCGGAGGCGAGACCCCCACCGCCTTCGGGCAGAACAACAGCGGCCGCGGGGTCGGCGGCTCGACGCTGCACTGGGGAGCGTTCACGCCCCGCCCCGACCCGCGAGACCTGCGGCTCCGGAGCGACTCCGGCGTCGGCCGCGACTGGCCGATCGAGCACGCCGAGCTCACCGCGTACATCGAGAAGGTGGAGGCGACGATCGGAGTGGCGGGCCCGGCCGAGTACCCGTGGGACCCGTCGCGCCGCTACCTGCAGGGCCCGCTCGCGCGGAACGCCTCGGCCGACATGATGCTGCGCGGCTGCGCGGCGATCGGGATGCGCGCGACCGACGCGCCCGCCGCCGTGCTCAGCGGCCCGCGGGACGACGGCCGCCCCTCCTGCGTCAACTGCGGCCAGTGCCATCAGGGCTGCCGGACCGGCGCGAAGACGAGCATGGACGTGACCTACCTGCCGGAGGCGGTGCGCGCCGGCGCCGAGATCCGGGCCGACTCGTTCGTGCACGGGATCGAGCTGGACGCCGCGGGACGCGTGTGCGCCGTGGTCTACACGAGCGGCGGAGTGGAGCACCGGCAGCGCTGCTCCGCCCTGTTCCTCTGCGCAGGCGGCGTCGAGACGCCCCGGCTCCTCCTGCACACCGGCATCGCGAACAGCAGCGGCCAGGTGGGCCGCAACTTCCTGGCGCACGGGGCGACCCAGGTCTGGGGCACCTTCGAGAACGAGATGCGCGGCTACCGCGGCTACCCCTCCTCGGTGATCACCGAGGACACCGTCCGCCCGGCCGACGCCGACTTCGCGGGCGGCTACCTGATCCAGAGTCTCGGAGTGATGCCGCTGACCTACGCGACGACGCTCGCCCGCGGCGCGGGCCTCTGGGGCAGGGATCTGATGGACGCGCTCGACGACTACCGCTTCGCGGCGGGCGTCGGGATCAACGCCGAGTGCCTGCCCGCCGACGGCAACCGGCTGGAGCTGACCGACGAGCTGGACGAGCACGGGGTGCCGAAGGCGCGCATCACGTTCTCGGCGGGCGCCAACGAGGAGGCGATCGACCGGCACGCGATCCGGACGATGACCGCGATCGTGGAGGCGGCCGGCGCGACGAGCACGCGGGTGATGGCGCGCACGGCGCACACTCTCGGCACCGTGCGGATGGGCACCGACGCGGGCGACGCCGTGATCGACGCGGACGGCCGCAGCTTCGACGTGCCGAACCTCTGGGTGTGCGACAACTCGGTGTTCCCGAGCGCGCTGATCGCGAACCCGGCGCTCGCGACGATGGCGCTCTCGCTGCGGACGGCGGACCGCTTCCTGGCGGCGTAGCGTCGCGGCGGCGGGGCGGCTGCGGGGCGGGACGACGGGCGAGGTGCTCCTCCGCGTCGCCGACTGACCGCGCGGGCGTGCCCGGACTGCGCGCCCGGACTGCGCACCCCGCCGGAGCAGCCGCGGGGCGGTGCGGGGCGACAGCGCAGTCAGTCCCGATTCGCGCTGCCCGAACGGCGGGCCGACGCGACGGCGTGTGACGGCGGTACGGCGCGCGCTGAGCCGCCGAGGTGCTGGATCGTGGTGCCGAACGGCGGCAGGGCGCAAGGCGGCGGCACGGCCCTGGTGTCGGCACGGCGTCAGGCGACGGTGCGGCCCCGGTGACGGTCCGCGCCTCAGCGGCAGTGGTGCGGCGGTGGTGCGACGGTGCGGCCGCGTGAACCCGAGCGAAGGCGCAGATCCGAGCGTCAGCGGCGCGGCGGTAGGTCGCTGAGCACTCGCCTCCGAGCGACAGCACGGCCCGATCACCAGTGCGAACCCGCGCAATGCGCCGAATCCGCCCGACGGCCGATTCCCTCAGGGGTGCACGGCAGCATGGCAGAACGCAGAACGCAGAACGTCAGCACGTCAGCACGTCAGCACGTCAGCACGTCAGCACGTCAGCACGTCAGCACGTCAGCACGTCAGCACGTCAGCACGTCAGCACGTCAGCACGTCAGCGTGTCAGCACGGCAGCGTGTCAGAACGGCGGCGGCCGGTCCTCGAACCTCGGGGTCGCGGGTGGGCCTGAACGGAGCCGTGCCTCGAGGCCCGGCGGGCGCGTGGTGATGCGGCGGCCGGTGGGGGTGGTCCAGTCGGCGGTGCCGTCGGGGTGGAGGACGTAGGTCCAGCGGTCGCCGTGCCGCACGTGGTGGTGGGCGACGCAGAGGCTGGCGAGGTTGCCGGGGTCGGTGCCGCCGCCGTTGCGCCACTCGACGACGTGGTCGGCCTCGGAGCCCGCGGCGGAGCGGGTGCAGCCGGGGAAGCGGCAGGTCACGTCGCGGAGCTGGAGGAGGAGCCGCAGCTCGCGGTGCGGCAGTCGGCGTGTGCGCCCGACCGAGAGGACGGCGCCCGTCCGGGGCTCGGTCAGCACGCGGGTGACGGTCGCGGGGACGAGGCTCCGGGCGACGTCTGCCGGGATCAGGCCGTAGCCGTCGAGCTCGGCGGAGGCGTCGTCGGCGCCGGACGCGGTGCTCGCCGACAGGGTGACCCGCACCTCGGCGCGCACGCCGGTGACGAGGGTCGGAACGGGCCGATCGGCGCCGACCGGGTCGGGCGCCGTGCCGATGACGTCCGCCTCGCAGAGGAGGTCGGCCAGAGCGTCGGCTCGCAGCTGGGCGAGGGTCCGCTCGTCGCCCGCTCCGGAGATCGCGTCGACGTCGCACGCCCCGGTCGTCCCGCTCGCCTCCGCCCTGCATGAGCCCGCATCCGTGGCGGCAGGCGGCTCCGCCCCCGCCGGCCCCTCGGCGCCGTCGCGGAGGATCCGGGCGATCCGGTCGAGGCGGCTGTACGCCCCCACGGCGACCGGGGCGGGGAGGAGGGCGCAGAGCGTCGCCATGCCGTCGACCTCGGGGGTCAGCCAGACCGCGCGGTCCTCGCGGGCACGTCGGTGGCGCTCGGCGAGGGGCTGCTCGTGGAGCTCCTCCCGCAGTCGGGCCAGAGCGCGCCGCAGCTGGGTCGGCGTGGTGCGGGCCGCGAGCTCGGCCGCCCGCGTATCGAACGCGGCGCGGGAGCCTGGGGGCAGGGTGGCCGCGACGGCGCAGACGACCTGGCCCGCCTCCCACCGCAGGCGCGCCCCGGCGAGGGCGGCGCGGGTGGCCGGCAGGTCTTCGACGAGGAGGCGCGCGTGGTCGAGCTCGCGGGAGGCGACCCGTTCGGAGACTCCGAGGGCGACGGCGAACTCCGCGCGGATCGACCGCTCGGCGAGGTCGCTCGACGCGTGGGGCGCCGAACCGCGGGCGAACGACTCCGGATGCTCGAGCGCAGCCCGGTGCCCGGCGTGCAGCTCCTCGGCCGCGGCCAGGAGCAGCGGGGACGCCGAGCGGGCCAGCGCCGCGGCTCGGTCGCCGCGAGCACGCACCTCGCTGAGCACCGCCTCCACTGCTGTCGACCCGCTGATCATCGTCATACGTGTATTCAATCAGCGACCACCGACACGGAAGCGACGGATCGTCACATCCGTGGAGAACCGGCGTGAGGCCCTCCTGTGGAGGGAGGGATCACCGCCGCCGACGCCGCACATCCCAGCCGTCCTCGGGGCGGCGCGCGCAGGACACCGGCGCAACACCCCGCCACACGCACCGCCACACGCCCCCCGCTCACCCGAACCGCACCGCCACACACGCCCCCGCTCACCCGATCCGCACCGCCACACGCCCCCCTCACGCCACCCGCGCCACCTCACACCCCCGCTCACGCGAGCCGCCACTTCGCCGAGCAGACCTGCCCGATCGCGGGCCTCGCGC
>NZ_PSWJ01000037.1:0-24005 GCF_002932775.1 Rathayibacter sp. AY1B8
GGAGGAAGCCGTCCCGGACCTCGCGTCGACTCGTCGCCTCGTAGCGCAGGCGCTCGGCGAGGGTGAGCAGGCGCAGCATCCGGTGGCGGGCGGGTCTGTGGCGGGCCGGTCCGCGGGGGAGGAGCCGGTCGTCGGCTGCGCGGGGTCGACGGGGTTCGCGGAGGAGGGGCTCGAGGAGCGGCGGTCGGAGGCGCCGGATCCCGCACCGGGAGCGGAGGGGTCCGCAGTCGCCGCCGCATCCTCCGCGGGCGAGGCGGCGGTCGGCGTCGACACCGCTTCCGGGGCGGTCATCGCCTCGGGCGCGAGTGCGGCGGAGGCGAACACCACGGAGAGCACGAGGGTCGTCGTCGGGACGAACGCGGCGAGAGCGCGGGTGGTGCGGGTCACGGACGGTCCAGTTCTGCGGGCTCTGCGATGCGCCCGCCTGTGATTACTACCAGGAGCGCGAAGTGCTCTGCACCCCCGCTTCCGGGTGGAGTGCCGCGGAGCGCGCCAGCGGGCTCGGCCATGCTCGTGCGCCCACCTCCTCGACGAGGCGGCGCTGAGCCGGATCGATCAGGCGACCGATCTCCTTCTCGGGGAGCGCCTGCGGGGGAGCGGCTGTTCCTTCCCGCCCGCGGAGATCGACGTGACGGCGCTCCCGCCCAGGCCCGGCACGTCCTTCGGCATCTGGAGCCCTGAGCCGCGCGCCTCGAGCCCGCACTCGCCCTGCGCCTCGGATGATGTGCCGCACACGCAGAGGAGGAAGCGCCCGCGGGCACTCCCTCCTCCGTCACGACCGGTCGTCCGGCCGCCGTGCGCTCAGCAGACGCGGGCCGGGTAGGCCACCGTCTGCGCGAGGGTCTCGGAGCCCGCCGTGGCGGTCACCGTCACCTGGCTGCCCGGCATGCTCGCGAGGCGGGTGGTGAACGCGGCCGATCCGCTCGCACCCGCGGCCACCGCGGTGACCGTCTTCGAGCCGTAGGCCGAGGCCATCGCGACGTCGATCGGAGCGGTGCCGCCGTTCTTGGCGAGGACAGTCAGCACCGCCTTCCCGGCCACGCAGCGCGACGTCACGGTCACCGGCACCGTCAGCGCCGGGGCGGCCGCCTCGGGGACGACGATCTCGCCGATCTTGAGGAACGAGCCCGGCGTGGAGAAGGTCAGCTTCAGGCCGGTGGCCGAGACCGCCGCGAACGGGATCGTGGTCAGCGTGCCGTTCGCCGCCGGAGCGACGTTCTGCGCGGTGGTCGGCTTCCAGGTGCCGTCCTCGGCGCGGTAGGCCACGCTCACCGACGCCAGGGTGCCCTCGGTGTTGGTGAAGGTGAGCCCGGCGACGCGGTGCGCCTCGGTGTTCGTCAGCGTGAACTCGGCGCTGCTGGCGAAGGTGCCGTCGGTCCAGGTCGACCAGGGGGTGCTCACGTTGCCGTCGCAGGCGTTCTTCGCGGGGAGGGTCGCGTACTTCGTCTGGCTGAACGACGCCGAGACCGCGGCTCCGGGGACGCGACAGACGTTCGTCGGCGGCGCGGTGCCCCAGATCTGCACCTCCGAGACCGACTGCCACGTGTTCGCCGCGCTGGTGAGGTGCAGGCGGAGGCCCGTGGTGTCGGGCAGGGAGGACAGGTCGAGGATCGCCGTCGGGGCGGATCCGGTCGCGGCCTGGCTGAGGGTGGTGGCGACCGAGGAGGTCGTCCATGCGCCGTTCACCTGGTACTCGACCTCGATCCTCGAGGGCCAGGTCGCGGTCGCACCGTCCTTGTAGGTGCTGACCGTCACCCAGTCGAGGTTCTGCGCCGCGCCCCAGGAGAAGGAGAGGCGGCTGTCGCGCGGGTAGCCGGCCGAGGACCAGTCGTCCCAGCCCTTGCCCTTGACGTCGCCGTCGATGAGCTTGCCGGCGAGGTCCGTGCGGCTCGAGACCGCGACCGAGGCTCCGGGAGCGTGGTTCGCGATGCCCGGCTCCGCCACCTCGATCGTGCGGGTGAAGCGGCGACCGGAGGAGAATCCGGCGTCGGCGGCGAGCGTGCCCGTCACCTGCACCGTGCCGAGCTCGGCGGGGCCGGGGGCCGCCCAGGTCACGGCGACGTCGCGGGTCGAGCTGTTGCTCGCGACCGAGACCGTCGAGGGGAGCGCGGCGGCGATGTCGGCGCCGCGGCGGACCTGCTTCGGCAGACGGGCGTCCACGACCGACCAGACGCCCTCGCCGACCCCCTTGTCGTCCCAGTAGGAGAGGTTCCAGCCGGACCCCCAGCGCGCCGGGTCCTCCTGAGCCGGATTCCGCATCTCGAGGCGGCCGTTCTCACCGACCGTCATCGGGAGCCAGACGTAGGTAGAGTCCGACTTGCCCTCGTTCCACCGGTCGCCCATGTAGACGTACTTCCCGGGAGCGAGCGTGAGGACGTTCGTCGACTGCGAGCCGAAGGTCGTCTTGCGGGAGTCGCCGATCGAGAGCAGGCCGTCGCCGCCCTCCGGGATCGCGTTGTAGGCGACGTTCTCGTCGGCGTCGCCCTTCTCGACTCCGCGGGTCCACGCGCCGAGGATCGAGTCGGCGGTGTAGTAGGTCTGCGGGTTCGGCGCCCAGCCGGTCGCCCCGGAGGCGATCGTGTAGTACTTGCCGCCGTTGGCGAAGATCGCGGGCGCCTCGAGGTGTCCGCACTCCTTGACGATCTGGAAGTCGGTGCCGCGCACCGGTGCTCCGGCCGCACCGTCGGCGAAGACGTAGGGGTACGTCCCGTCGGCCGAGTACTGGTTCGCGTCGAGGGTGTCGGTCGTGGTGGTCCGCTCGACGTTGGTGTAGTCGGCGTCGAGCTTCGCCACGTAGAGCGAGTAGTTCTCCTCGGAGGAGTAGGAGATGTACGCGGTGCCGTCCTCGTCCTGGAAGACGGTCATGTCCCGCGCCTGCCCGGGAACGGCGGAGGTGGTGCAGGCCTTGTAGTCCGTGCGGTTGTAGAGGCGGTAGACGCCCTGGAGCGTGAAGGGCCCGGTCGGGCTGTCCGAGACGGCGACTCCCGCCATCGAGCGCGCGTAGGTGCTGCCGCCCGGCGTGGTCCGGCCGTCGGAGTGCCACCACATGACCCACTTGCCGGTCTTCTCGTTGAAGAGGACCTTGGGGCGCTCGAAGATGGCGGTGTTCGGCGAGGCCTGCGTCGTGTCGAGGTGGTAGTCGAGCTCCGCGATGCGGTCGGCGCGAGGGGCTCCGGAGTCGTCGACGGTGTCGTAGAGCGCGTCGAAGTAGGGGGCCTCGAGGTCGGCCGCAGCGGAGACGCTGCGCAGCGCGGTGCCCTTGTTCTCCCAGTTGTGGCCGTCGGTGGAGCGGTAGACCGCGACTCCGGGGCTGTTCCAGTAGCCCTTCGTGCGGTCCTCGCCGTACCAGTACTGGACCTGCTGACCGCCCTCCTCGACGGTGACGATCTGGCCGCCGTGCGCCTGGATGTGGCGGCCGTCGGTGTCGTACCAGTAGGGCTGGAAGTAGCCGGCCGCGGTGCTGCCCGGGTCCTGGACCGCCGGGTAGTCGGTGTAGGTCACGGGCGTCGAGGTGCGCGGCACTCCGTCGTCGGGATCCGTGGCCACGGCGGCCGAGGCCGACTGCGCTCCTGTTCCCAGGAGTGCTGCGACGAGCAGCGCGGCCACCGCCGCGGCGGCCGTTCGTGGTCGAGACGTCATGCTGTGCTCCTTTGCACCGGGGACTTCGCGCATGTTCACGCAAACATCACGCTTCCACGAGGGTCTGATGACGTCAACATCCGAATCCACTCGATCGCCGGATCCCGACGGCTGCGGGCCCGGTCCTCGCTGCTCGACCTTCAGGCGCGAGCGCTCCGCCCGGTTGGAGGGCGCGCTCCGCTAACCGGCGATCATCCGATGCCGCCCGAACCGCGATCGCCCCCGAGCCGGAGGGCTCGAGGGCGATCGGACGTGCGGTGCGGCCTAGCCGCTGACCGCCTTCCGGATATCGATCTCAGGGCTGCGAGGATCTCGCGCGCTCGAGGATGGCCGCGATCACGGCGGACTTCGCCTCGGCGTAGTCGTTCCCGTCCTCCCAGCGCCGGAGGAGGAGAGACGCCTTCGTGCTGCGGTAGAGCTCGCGGTCGGCCGGGTCGGTGCGCAGCCGGTCGCGCAGGAGGAGGTACGCGTCGATCGCGGGATGACCCTCCTCGTAGATGTGGACGTGGGCGTCCCGTCCGGGCGTGCGGACGAGCCGGTGCCCGGGCTCGCGGGTGCGCAGGACGTAGCCGGCCTCGAGCAGCGGCGCGACGTGGTCCTCCTCCGCCGTGACGTCGGGCACGACGACCAGCACGTCGACGATCGGCTTCGCGGGCAGGCCCGGGACGGAGGTCGAGCCGATGTGCTCGACACGCACGCCCGGGACGGCCCCGAGGATGCGCCGCCGGTGCTCCTCGAACAGGGCGGACCACTCGGGGTCGTGCTCGTGCAGGGCGAGCTCGAGCGGCTCCGGTCCGCCGACGAGCTCGACGGAGACGACGTCGGGGCGGCGGGGGGAGCGGTGCGGAGTCACCGAGTCATCCTGCCAGGGGTGCCGCAGGGCGGGTGCGGTTCACTGGAGCGGTGAGCACCCTCCTCGTCACCGCGCACCCCGACCGCGACTCCCTCACCGCCGCCCTCGCCCGGCGGCTGCGGGAGGAGCTCGGCCCCGACGGAGTGGAGACGGCCGACCTCGACGCCGAGGGCTTCGATCCGCGGTTCGGCGCGGCCGACCGGGACCGCTACCGCGGTGTCGGCCCGGTTCCCGACGACGTCCTCCGCGAGCAGCGCCGGCTCGACGGCGTGGACCACCTCGTGCTCGTCTTCCCCGTCTACTGGTGGTCGATGCCCGCGCTGCTGAAGGGCTGGATCGACCGCGTCTTCCTCGCCGGCTGGGCCTTCGACATCGACCCCGTCCACGGCACGCAGCGCAGGCTCGGCGCTCTGACCGTCCACCTCGTCCTCGTCGCGGGGGACTCCGCCGGGACCTACGAGCGGCACGGCTACGAGCAGGCGCTGCTGACGCAGATCCAGCACGGGATCATCGACTACTGCGGAGCCCGGCGCGGCGGGGCCGTCTTCGTCCACGAGTCCGAGCGCGAGGACGACGCGAGCCGCAGGGCGGCGGTCGAGGACGCGGTCGAGCGGACCGTGGAGGCGATCAGGGCTGATCCGCCTGCAGCGCTCCGGTGACGAGGGCCTGCACAAGGGTGTCGGCGTCGTAGTCCGGATCGTGGGCGGCGCCGATGCAGAGGTTGCCGATGCCCTTGAGGAGCATGTAGCCGCTGAGACTCGACGCCGGGATCCTGGCGGGTCGCGCCGCCTCGAGCAGGTCGCCGCAGACGGGGACGAGCCGCTCCACGAAGTAGGCGTGCAGGGCGTCGGGTCCGGCGCTGTCGCCCTGGAGCGCACCGGCGAGGCCGTGCTTGGTCACCAGGAGGTCGACGAAGTGGGCGACCCAGGCCCGGAGGGCGGCCTCCGGGGTCGCGCTGTCGGCGAGCAGCCGTGGGCCCGCCTCCGCGCAGGCCTCGACCTGGTGGCGGTAGACGGCGACCACGAGCTCCGAGCGGGTCGGGAAGTGCCGGTAGATCGTCCCCATGCCGACGCCGGCCTCCGCCGCGATCTCGCGGACCGGCGCGTCCACGCCGGAGGCCACGAACACCGTCGCCGCGGCGGCGAGCAGTGCGTCGCGACTCGTCCGCGGTCGGCCGGGCGTGCGGGGCACACGGTCGCTCATCGGTTCTCCTTGCTTGTCGGAGCGGCGCTCCGTAATGTCTCCGAGCGCTGCTCCACCACATTCCGGAGCAGCGCTCCGCAATGTTCCGGAGCAGTGCTCCACAATGTTCCGGAGCAGCGCTCCGACGATTGTGCCAGAGCGCCGCCCCCCAGGAAGGACCCTCGTGCCCACTCCGCTCCTCGACTCGTCGACCCCCGGTGAGCACCGCCCGATGGGCGCGGTCCGCACGGCCGAGCGCGACCCCTCTCGATCCGTCGCCACGGCCCGTCGTCGAGGGGCGGACGGGCCGTTCGCGACGGATGAGCGGAGCGGGTCCTGCCGTCAGCGCGGGGCGCGCAGCCCGGCGAGCGGGCCGTCGTGCAGCGGCTCCGTCTCCCAGCGGACGCGGGCGGTGCGGTCGGGAGCGAGCTCGACGTGCAGGCGGTGCGGGGTCTCGAGGAACACGACGTCGACCAGCACGCTGTCGCCCGAGGGTCCGGCGCTCGCCGCGAACGGCCCGTCGACGGTCCAGGCTCCTGCGCCGGGCGTCACGGCGAAGCGCTCGTCGCCCTCGATCAGCGCGAGCGTCCAGCCGCCCTCGTCGGCCGTCACCTCGACGGCGTCGGGCCACGATCCGACCGGCGTGTAGCTCCCGGTCGCGGGGGAGGCGCCCTCGAGCGGGCGAAGGGCGAGCTCCGACAGCCGGTCGGCCAGCCGGGCGTCGGCCTCCGCCGTGGACCCGCGGCCGACGGCGGGGAGCAGGTGCTCCCAGGCGAGCGCGAGCAGCGTCTGCGTGTCCGAGGTCTGGCCGGTCAGCGCGATCACGAGCTCGTGCTCGGGCACGATCAGGCTGAACTGCCCGTACGCGCCGTCCGCGCGGTAGCCGTGCAGCGACCGCCAGAACTGGAAGCCGTAGCCCTGCTGCCAGTCCGGTCCGCCGTCCTCGTGGGTCGGGACGTGCGCGCGGGACGCCTCGGCGACCCACTCCGGCGAGAGGATCCGCTGGTCGCCCCAGCGCCCCTCCTGCAGGTACAGCAGTCCGAGCGCAGCGGCCGCCTCGGTGGTGGCGTGCAGCCCGCTGTAGCCGAGCTCGCGCCCTGAGTCGTCGCGATGCCAGGCGACCTCGCCGATGCCGAGCGGATCGAGCAGGCGCGGGCGCAGGTAGTCGGTCAGCGACTGCCCGCTCACGCGCTGCACGATCGCGGCGGCGGCGAAGGTGCAGGGCTGGTTGTAGGCGAAGACGCTGCCCGGCTCCTGCTCCGGCGGGAGGAGGAGGAAGCCGCGTACCAGGTCGGCCGGGTCCCTCTCCTCGGCGCGGTCGATCGTCTCGGCGGAGTGGCCGCTCGCCATCGCGAGGACGTGGCGGACGCGGATCGCACGCGAGCGCGGGTCGGTGATCTCGTCGTCGAGCTCGGGGAAGTACGAGAGGACGGTGGCGTCCAGGTCGACCAGGCCCTCGGCGACCGCGAGGCCGACGGCGGTCGCGGTGAAGCTCTTGCTCAGCGAGTAGAAGAGGTGCGGCCGCTCGGCCGAGTACGGCGCCCACCAGCCCTCGGCGACGACGTCGCCGCCCTGCACGACCATCAGGCCGTGCAGCTCGACGCCGGGAGCGGCCTCGACCCCTTCGACGAAGGCCAGCACTCCCTCGGCGTCGACGGAGCGGGCGGACGGGGTGCTTCTCGGCAGTGAGCGCGACATCCTCCGATGCTACGACCGGCGCGGCGCCGCCTCCGCCCGGGGGCAGGTGGCGGCGCCGCCTAGGCGGTCGGCTCGGCGGGGAAGGGCCCGAGGCCGAGCAGGAAGCGGAGGATCGCGTCGGCCGGCACGCGCAGGGCGGGGCCGGAGCCGAGCTCCCACTCCGCGTCGGTCGGAGCGAGGGTGCGACCGCGGACGGCGGCGCGGATCGCGAGCGGCGCGCGCTGCAGGCGGTCCAGGGCCACCCCGCCGGTGATGCGGGAGGAGAGAGCGAGCGGCTCGGGGGAGAGCGCGAGCTCGACGCGGACGACCTCGACCAGCTCGGCGACCGAGCGGGGACCGGCGCCGGCGCGGCGAGCGGAGGCGAGAGCGGCCAGGACCGGGGCGACCTCGGCGGGAGGAGGAGGGGAGGAGGCCTCTCGGGCGCCCATCCGCGTCGCGAGGCGCTGGCCGGTGCTGCTCGAGAGCCGCACGACGAGCTCTCCGAGCAGGGCGTCCCGGGAGACGGCACTGGCCGCCTCGCCCTCCGTGGTGGAGGGGGAGGCGGCCAGGACGGCGAGGCGGTCGAGCCTCTCGGCGACGAGGGGGCGCCAGTCGTTGCTGACGCCCGTCTCGTCGACCGAGGGCCCGGTGCTCAGCGGCAGGAACCGCGACCAGTCGGGCACGACCGCAGGGCCTAGCGTCCGCCCGAGCGGCGCTTGTTGTAGACGTCGAAGGCGACCGCGAGCAGGAGCACGAGGCCCTTGACCGCCTGCTGCCACTCGATGCCGATGCCCATGATCGACATGCCGTTGTTCAGGACGCCGATGATGAGGCCACCGATGATCGCGCCGCCGATGGTGCCGACGCCGCCCTGGACCGCCGCGCCGCCGATGAAGGCGGCCGAGATGGCCTCGAGCTCGAAGCCGTCGCCCGCCTTCGGGCCGGCGAGGTTGAGTCGCGCGGTGAAGACGAGGCCGGCCAGCGCCGCGAGGACGCCCATGTTGACGAACAGCCAGAAGGTGACGTTGCGGGTCTTGATGCCGGACAGCTCCGCGGCGTGCAGGTTGCCGCCGATCGCGTAGACGTGACGGCCGAAGACGGAGCGGTTCATGACCACGCCGTAGATCAGGACGAGCACGGCGAGCACGATCAGGGTGACCGGGATGCCCTTGAAGGTGGCCAGCGCGAAGGAGAAGGCCGCGATCACGACGGAGACGAGGACGAGCTTGGTGACGAACCAGGCGCCCGGCTCGACGCTCTGCGCGTACTTCTGGCGGCCGCGGCGGGTGCGCACGGACTGCACGGCGAAGGCGACGATCGCGAGCGCGCCGATGACGAGCGACAGCGGGTCGAGGTCGGTCTCGCCGAACAGGTCGGTGAGGAAGCCGTTGCCCAGCGCGCGGTACTCGGTCGGGAAGGAGCCGATGTTCGCGTTGCCGAGGACGACGAGCGCCAGGCCGCGGAAGATCAGCATGCCCGCCAGGGTCACGATGAACGCCGGGATCCCGACGTAGGCGATCCAGAAGCCCTGCCACGCTCCGACCAGGGCGCCGATGAGGAGGGAGAGGATGATCGACAGCCACCACGGGAGACCCATGTTGACCGCGAAGACGCCCGAGATCGCTCCGACGAACGCCGCGACCGAGCCGACCGAGAGGTCGATGTGCCCGGCCACGATGACCATCACCATGCCGATGGCGAGGATCAGGATGTAGCCGTTCTGGACGATCAGGTTCGAGATGTTCTGGGGGCGGAGGAGGATTCCGCCGGTCATCACCTCGAACAGCAGCACCACCACGATGAGGGCGATGAAGATGCCGTTCTTGCCGAGGTCGCCCAGCACGTGGCTGAGGCGCTTCGTGAAGGCGTTCTCGGTGGGCTTCACCTGCGCACCGGCCGCGGTGGACGGTTCGTTCTGCAGATCGGTCATCGTTGCTTCTCCTGGGTCATGAGGGTGAGGACCGCCTCGGGCGTCGCCTCGGCGATGGGCAGCTCGCCCGTGATCCGGCCCTCCGACAGCGCGTAGACGCGGTCGCAGATGCCGAGCAGCTCCGGCAGCTCGGAGGAGATGACGATGATCCCCTTACCCTGCGCCGCGAGCCGGTTGATGATGGTGTAGATCTCGTACTTCGCACCCACGTCGATGCCGCGGGTGGGCTCGTCGAGGATGAGGACGTCCGGGTCGGAGTAGATCCACTTCGACAGGACGACCTTCTGCTGGTTGCCGCCGGAGAGCTTCCCGGTCTTGGCGAGCACGGTCGGCGACTTGATGTTCATGCTGCCGCGGTACTCGTTGGCAACCTCGAACTCGCGGTTGTCGTCGACGAGTCCGCCGCGGGCGACCTTGTCGAGCGACGCGAGCGAGATGTTCCGCTTGATGTCGTCGATGAGGTTGAGGCCGTAGTGCTTGCGGTCCTCGGTCGCGTAGGCGAGCCCGTGGGCGATCGCCTCCGAGACGTTGCGGATCTTGATCTCCTTGCCGGCCTTGAAGACCTGGCCGGAGATGCGGCTGCCGTAGGAGCGGCCGAAGAGGCTCATCGCGAACTCGGTGCGCCCGGCGCCCATGAGCCCGGCGATGCCGACGATCTCGCCGCGGTGGACCGACAGGTTGACCTTGTCCACCATGACGCGGGACGGGTCCTGGGGGTGGTGGGCCGTCCAGTCGACCACGCGCAGGATCTCCTCGCCGATGTGCGGCGTGTGGTCCGGGTAGCGGTGGTCGAGGTCGCGGCCGACCATGTCCTTGATGATGCGGTCCTCGGTGACGTCGTCGTGAGCGATCGTCTCGATGGTCTTGCCGTCGCGGATGACCGTGACGGTGTCCGCGATCTTCTTGATCTCGTTCAGCTTGTGGCTGATGATGATCGACGTGATGCCCTGCTCCTTGAGGTGCAGGATCAGGTCGAGCAGGTGGTCCGAGTCCTCGTCGTTCAGGGCCGCGGTGGGCTCGTCGAGGATGAGCAGCTTGACCCGCTTGGAGAGCGCCTTCGCGATCTCGACGAGCTGCTGCTTGCCGACTCCGATCTCCATGATCTTGGTGGTCGGGTTCTCGCGCAGACCCACGCGGGCCAGCAGCGCCGCCGCCTCCTGGTTGGTCTTGTTCCAGTCGATCAGGCCGCCGAAGCCGCGCACCTCGTTGCCGAGGAAGATGTTCTCCGCGATGGAGAGGTAGGGGCTGAGGGCCAGCTCCTGGTGGATGATGACGATGCCCTTCGCCTCCGAGTCGCGGATGCTGGAGAACTGCATCACCTCGTCCTCGAAGACGATGTCGCCCTCGTAGGTGCCGTGGGGGTAGACGCCCGACAGGACCTTCATCAGCGTCGACTTGCCGGCGCCGTTCTCCCCGCAGATCGCGTGGACTTCGCCGCGCTGTGCGTTGAGCGTGACGTCCTGGAGCGCCTTCACGCCCGGGAACGTCTTGGTGATGCCGCGCATCTCGAGGATGTTCGAGGTCACGCCGCCTCCCTTCCTTCGTAGTGGGGGAGGGCGCCCAGTGGGCGCCCTCCCGGGGTGTTCCTTCTCGGGTGAGGAGCGAGGACTAGCCGTTCACTTCCGCGTCGGTGTAGTAGCCGCCGTCGACGAGGACGGACTGGATCTGGTCCTTGGTGACGATGACCGGCTCGAGCAGGAAGGACGGGACGACCTTCTTGCCGTTGTCGTAGGTGTCGGTGTCGTTGACCTCGGGCTCGGTGCCCTCGAGCACGGCCTGGGCCATCTTCACGGCCTCCTTGGCGAGTTCGCGGGTGTCCTTGTAGATGGTCGCGTACTGCTCGCCGGCGATGATCGCCTTGACGGAGTCGAGCTCGGCGTCCTGACCGGTGATGATCGGGAAGTCGGAGCCGACGGTGTAGCCGGCGTCGGTCAGGGCCGAGATGATGCCGCGGCTGAGGCCGTCGTAGGGCGAGAGGACGCCCTGGACCTTGGAGCCGTCGGAGTACGTCTTGGTGAGGATGTCCTCCATGCGGCTCTGGGCGACCTCGCCGTCCCAGCGGAGCGTGGCGACGGTGTTGAAGTCGGTCTCGCCGGACTTCACGACGAGCGTCTTGTCGTCGATGTACGGCTGGAGGGTGTCCATCGCGCCGTTGAAGAAGAACGTGGCGTTGTTGTCGTCGGGGCTGCCGGCGAACAGCTCGACGTTGAACGGGCCGGCGGGGGCGTCGGCGGCCTTCGCGCCGGTGAGGTCGGTGAGACCGAGGCCCGCGAGGAGCGAGGTGGCCTGCTGGACGCCCACCTTGTAGTTGTCGAACGTGGCGTAGTAGTCCACGTTCTCGGAGTCGCGGATGAGGCGGTCGTAGGCGATGACGGGGATGTCGTTGGCCTTGGCCTCCTCGAGCACGCTCGTGAGGGTGGTGCCGTCGATCGAGGCGACGATCAGGGCCTTGGCGCCCTTGGTGATCATGTTCTCGAGCTGCGAGACCTGGGTGGGGATGTCGTCCTCGGCGTACTGAAGGTCGACCTGGTAGCCGGCCTCCTCGAGCTGCGACTTGACGTTGTTGCCGTCAGCGATCCAGCGCTCGGACGACTTGGTCGGCATCGCGACGCCGACGAGGCCGCCGTCGCCGGATCCCGAGCCCGAGCCGCCACCGGTTCCGGAGGAGCAGGCGGCGAGGGAGAGGATCATCGCTCCGCCGGCGATGCCGGCGATGAGAGCGCGCTTCATTGTGGTCACTGTGATTCCTTCGTCATTGAATGCAGTGGATGCAGGGCCGCCCTCGGGATCGGGGCGGAGATGTGATGCCATGTGAGCGATCACATTGCGTCATGCTAGACCCGACGGCGCCGTTCGTGTCAACGCGCACGTCTCGACTCGGTAACGGGACACCCGCGGCGCGTCGTCCGCTCTCGGAGCGGTGCTGTCAAGGGTCCCCGGCCCCGGAAGGGAGCCGGAGCTGTCGGCGTTGCGTCCAGCACTGTCGAAAGGACGCACACCATGACGAAGACCTGGTTCATCACCGGCGCCTCGAAGGGCTTCGGCCGCGAGTGGGCCGAGGCGGCGCTCGAGCGCGGCGACTCGGTCGCCGGGACCGCCCGCCGGATCGAGACCCTCGACGCCCTCGTCGAGGAGTACCCGGACACGTTCCTCCCGCTGACCCTCGACGTGACCGACCGCGAGGCCGGCTTCGCCGCCGTGCAGGCCGCGGCCGACCGGTTCGGCCGGCTGGACGTCGTGATCAACAACGCCGGCTACGGGCACTTCGGCATGATCGAGGAGCTCACCGAGGAGGAGGTCCGCGCGCAGCTCGAGACCAACGTCTTCGGCGCCCTCTGGATCACCCAGGCCGCGCTGCCGATCCTCCGCGAGCAGGGCTCGGGGCACATCGTGCAGGTGTCCAGCATCGGCGGCATCAGCGCGTTCCCCTCGATCGGCGCGTACCACGCGTCGAAGTGGGCGCTCGAGGGCTTCACCCAGTCGCTGGCCGCCGAGGTCGCCGGCTTCGGGATCCACGTGACCCTCGTCGAGCCCGGCGGGTACGCGACCGACTGGTCCGGTCCCTCCGCGTCGCGCAGCGAGCCGATCGCCGCGTACGACGAGGTCCGGGAGGCAGCGAGCCGACGCCCCTCCGCCGCTCAGCAGGGCGACCCGCGGGCCTCGCGCCTCGGGATCCTCGCGGTCGTGGACGCGGACGAGCCGCCGCTGCGGATCTTCTTCGGGCGCGCGCCGCTGGGCATCGCGACGGCGGACTACGAGTCGCGCCTCGAGACCTGGAAGCGCTGGAACGACGTGTCGATCGCCGCTCACGGCGAGTGATCCGCCGGTCAGCGCGAGGCGGTGACGCTCGCGCTCCGGGGGACGGCCGTGGATCCGCGGACGACCAGCTGCGGAGCGATCGGCGCCGCCTTCTCCGGCCGGTCGCCCTCGATCAGGCTGAGCAGCGCGGCCACGCACCGGCGTCCGAGCTCCACGAAGTCCTGGCGGACGCTGGTCAGCGGCGGCCAGTAGAACGCCGCCTCGGGGATGTCGTCGAAGCCGATGACGCTGACGTCCTCCGGCACGCGGACCCCGCGCTCGTGGAACGCGCTCATCAGTCCGAGCGCCATCTGGTCGTTCCCCGCGAACACCGCGGTGAAGTCGAGGAAGCGCGAGAGCTCGAGGCCCACGCGGTGGCCGCGCTCGGCGCTCCAGTCGCCGAGCAGCGGCGGGCGCAGCGGGATCGAGCGGTGGTCGAGCTCGGCGAGGTAGCCGCGCATCCGCGCCTCGGCCTCGATCCAGTCCTGCGGGCCGGCGAGGTGCACGATCTCGGTGTGCCCGAGGTCGATCAGGTGCCCGGTGGCGATGCGGGCGCCGGCCATCTGGTCGACGTAGAGCGCGTCGTCGCGGTCGTCCTCGCTCGTCTGCAGCGTCACGTGCGGGATGCGCAGCGCGACTCCGGAGAGGATGTCGAAGACGCGGATCTGCGGGGCGACGACCACGAGGCCCTCGACCGCCTGGTTGAGCAGATGCCGGATCCCGGCCTGGATCGACGCGCCGTCGGTGCCGTCGACGTTGGCCGTGACCACGAGGTAGCCCGCGTCGCGCGCCGCCACCTCGATGGCCTGGATGCTGGAGGCCGGACCGTACTGCAGGCTCTGCGAGGACAGCACGCCGACGGTGCGGGTGCGGCTGGTGACCAGTGCCCGCGCGGCGAGGTTGGGGCGGTAGTCGAGCTCGGCCATGACCTCGAGCACGCGCTTCTTCGTCTCGGCGCGGAGGCTCGGGTGGTCGTTCAGGACCCGGGAGACGGTCTGGTGCGAGACGCCGGCCGCGCGGGCGACGTCGTAGATGCTCGGCGCCCGCGACGCGGGCTTGTCTTCCGGCATCGGGCACCGCGGCTCTCTGTGATCGGCGCCTCCGACGCAGGACCGGGGCGCCCTCACGGGCGGCTCGCCCGTCCGCGGGCGCGTGTGAGCACACTTTACGTCCCTCGGCGCGGGGGCCTGCACACCGACGGAACCTCGACGGCTCGGACGGGTGCCGCTCCCGGATCGGCCGGACGTTCCGGCACCGCTGGTGCGGGCGCGCCGGAACGACGCGATCCGCGCCTCCGCCCCGCGGTCGTCGCAGCGGGTGGTCGACGCGGTCGGGTCAGCCGTCGAAGACCTCGGCCGAGGCGGAGGCCGCATCGGAGCGGAGCACGGCGACGAGGTCCGCGGGACAGTCCTCGAAGGCCGTCCTCTCCGGACCGGGAGGCGTGTGCGCTCGGACGTCGACGACGGATCCCTGGGGCGCGACGGCGTCGGGCGATCACAGGCGCCACCCTGCGGTCCGGGGTACTTTCCCGCGTGTGAACGACAGCGACGAGAAGTCCGGGAGAGGCTGGCGCATCGATCTCGGCGAGCCGCCGGAGAGCGTGTCCGGCGATGTCGTCGACGCTCTCGATAAGGTGTCCGCGGAATTCGCGGCATTCCGGAGCGGGACTTCCGGCGAGGGCGGAGAAAGGGCCGCGGCCCTCCGCGGAGCCGCCCGACTCGGGGCCGGAGAGCACCGGCTCGCCGTCGCCTCGGGGCTGACCCGGGAAGGCGTCCGCGCCTTTCTCGCGGGGCGATGACAAGCCGTCGGAGAGGCGGTTCCCCCGTGCCTCGACAAGCCGGCGCCGAAAGAAGAGAAAGGCCTCGAGAAGGCGCGGCATCCGGAGAGATCGGAGACGACGAATGGACGACGAGGAGTGGGCTCGGTACCTTCTCGCGATGGAGCGCCGAGCACCGACGAATCAGGACGGCGCGACCGCGGAACGCCGTGACGCGATGGTGGCGGCCGTCCTGCGGGAGCTCGACGGGGTCGATCCGTACGGACTCGAGCCGGGTCGCGAGGACGGCGCTCCCCGCGACGAGTACGCGTCTGAGGCGGCTCCGATCGCGAGCATCCTCCTGCGCCGAGGACGGATCACCGGCGAGGAGCTCGACGCCGTCTGGCGGTTCTGGTTCGGCGAGCCGCTGAGCGCCCTGCTCGGCGACGGCTTCGCCCCGCTCCTGGCGCGGCTCGACCGGCTCGCTCCTCCCTCGGCGGAGGACTGACGGGCGTCGGGTTCCGGCGGCGGACCGGCCGCGATCCCGGCGTCCCGTATCGCTCCGCCCAGCTCCGCCTAGCTCCGCTCGCGGAAGAAGCGGATGAGCTCGCGCAGGGCCGGGAGCGTCGCGCTCTCGGCCTCGGCGTCGTCGAGGTCGTCGAAGGAGGTGCGGAGCCCGGCGGCGTCGGCGTCGGCGGCGGACTCGAACGCCATCGACCACTCCGGGAACAGCCGCTCCCGGATCGGCTCCTCGAGGAGGGTGCGCAGCTGCGCGTGGCGCTCGTCGGCGGCGATGACGGCCATCCGCTCGCGCAGGACCTCGTCCGGCCCCTCGAGCACCTGGAGGAACCGGCCGTCACGGTGCAGGAGCATGCCGGTCAGGCCGAGGCGCTCGTTGTTCGCGCGGCACTGGGCGAGCAGCGCGGGGAGGTCGGCGTCCGTGAAGCCGGCGGAGGTGCGGCTGGAGTAGACGAGGGAGAGCATGGCGTCCGTTCCGGGTGGGGGAGGCGGGCGCCTCCGCTCCCAGTGGACCACCGACAGCGCCTCCCGCACGGCCACTTCCGCCGGCGGCGGCGGGCTGCTAGAGCTAGCCGACCGTGATCGGAGCGGCGGACGGACGGGTCCCCTGCCGCATCCAGACGAAGAAGCCGACCAGGGTGAACGCGCCGTAGAAGACGTACATCAGCCCCGACGCGTAGTAGCCGGCCGAGAACAGCAGCGGCACGCCGACCAGGTCGACGGCCACCCAGATGAGCCAGAACTCGGTCCAGCCCTTCGCCATGCCGTAGGTGGCGAGGACGGAGCCGACGAAGATCCACGCGTCGCTCCAGACCGGCTCGTAGGAGCCGAGCGCGCGGAACACCGGGGTCAGCACCGCGGTGCCGCCGACCATCCCGAGCACCAGCAGGCCGCGGGTGCGCCACGACGCCCAGCGCGGCTCGATCAGGGTGGTCGAGTCGTCGGGGCGGTGGGTCCACCGGTACCAGCCGTAGACGCTGACCAGGATGAACATCACTTGCCGCCCGGCCTGGCCGAGCAGGTTGACGGGGTTGGGAGTGCCGAACAGGGCGCCCATGAAGACCGTGAACAGCAGCACGTTGCCGATGAGGCCGACGGGCCAGGCCCAGACCTTCCGCCGCATCCCGCCGAGGGCGCTGAGGAGCCCGAAGACGTTGCCGATGACCTCCCGCCAGAGGACGGTCTGCTCGCCGATGACGATCTGCGCGTCGAACAGCCAGTGCACGAGGTCCACGAGGCCTTCTTCCTGAGTCGGGATGCCGGGTGGTGCAACCCTGCCCCATCCCGGGCCATTCCCGCCGCGGGCGGATGCGGGCGCCGCGCTCGGACCACGCTGGATCGCGCGCCGGGCGGGGATCGCGACCGGCGCCCCGCTGTGCCGCCGCGACCGTAGGCTGGCGGGATGACGTCCCGGGTGCGACTCCTGCTGGCCTCGTCGCACCCCGGGCCGACCGTGACGGTCACCGTGCTGGCGACCGTGATCGCGGCGGCGTCCGGGCATCCGCTCGGGCAGGTCGTGCTGGTGGCGCTCGCCGTGCTGCTCGGGCAGCTCTCGATCGGGCTCGCGAACGACTGGATCGACGCCGACCGCGACCGCGCGGTGGGGCGCACCGACAAGCCGGTCGCGCAGGGGCTGATCGGCGTGGGCGCCGTCCGCACCGCCGCACTGGGGACGGCCGCGGCCGCCGTGGTGCTCTCGCTGCTGCTCGGACCGGTCGCCGCGGTCGCGCACCTGGTGCTGGTCGCCGCGGGCTGGGCCTACGACGCGGGGCTCAAGCGCACGGTCTGGTCCGTCGTTCCCTTCGTGGTCGCCTTCGGGCTGCTGCCGGTGGTGGCGGTGGCGGCGGGCGACGGCCGGCTCCCCGCCTGGTGGGCGATCGCGACCGGCGCCGTGTTCGGCATCGCGATCCACTGCACGAACGTGCTCCCCGACCTGGTCGACGACGAGGCCACCGGGGTCCGCGGCTTCCCGCACCGCCTCGGCCTGCGGCTCTCCGGAGTCGTCGCCTTCGGGTCGCTGGTGGTCGCCGCGCTGCTCGTGCTCGTCGGACAGCTCGTCGGCGACCAGCCGGTGCGCGGGACGGGCGTGGTGCTCGCGGTGATCGGGACCCTCGCGGTGGTCGTGCTCGCCGCGGCGGGCATCCGCCTGGTGCTGACCGGCCCGCCCACGCGCACCCTGTTCCGGCTGGTGATCGCGGCCTCGCTCGTGCTGGTGGTCGAGCTCGGGCTGGCGGGCGCGCGGCTGGTCGGCTGACCGGCCGCCCTCAGGACCAGCGCATCGCGTAGACGCGGGCGAGCAGGTCCGAGGTCGGCAGGGCGAGGGCGGCGCGGAGGAACGCCTCGCGGCCGCGGTGCGCGAGCGAGCCGAGCGGGCGTCCGAGGGCCATGTTCGCCTCCGCCTGCCGCGCCGCGCGCCGGGCCGCGGTGGTGCGCCGCCGGGCGAAGCCGGGCCAGGGGCCGGCCTCGCCGCGGCGCACGGCACCGGCCAGGAGCGGGGCGAGCTCGGCGGCGTCGAGCCAGCCGAGGTTCATGCCCTGCCCGCCGATCGGACTGATCTCGTGCGCGGCGTCGCCGATGAGCACGACGCGGCCGACGCCCATCCGCTCGGCCTCGCGGCGCCGCACCTGGAAGCCGCTGAGCATCGTGCAGGTCTCCGGGTCGGCGTCGGCGCCCGTCCGGTCGCGGACAGCGGCGGCCAGGGCGCGCGCGGCCTCCTGGTCGGGGGCCTCCTCGGGCCGCCAGGCGGGGGCGCCGAGGGAGCGGTCGGGGCCGCTCAGGGCGACGTACCGGCGCCGACCGCCCGGGAGCGGGAAGGACTCCACCACTCCGGCCGGGCCGACGTCGACCAGCGCGGTGCCGGTGAGACCGCCGGGCTCGGGGTCGGCGAAGTCGCCCATCACGTAGCGGTCCGGGTAGTCGCGGCCGGTGGTGCGGATCCCGAGCAGGTCGCGGACGGTGCTGCGGGCGCCGTCGGCTCCCACGACGAAGGCGGCGCGGACGGAGACCGGCTCGCCGCCCGGTCCGGTGCCGGTCGCCTCGACGGTGGGGCCGCGACGGAGCAGGCCGGTCAGCGCGACCCCGGGGCGCAGCGCGTCCGGGGCCGCCGCCTCGAGGCGCTCGCGGAGGATCGCCTCGGTGCGGTGCTGGTCGAGGGTGACGACGTAGGGGTGCGTCGCGGAGGCGCGCGCGAACGAGAGCGTGCCGAGGGTGCGGCCCCGGCTGCGCGCGACGCCCTCGCGGACCCGGGTGGCCTCGGCCAGCACGGGAGCATCGGCGCCGATCGCGGCGAACGCGTCGAGCGACGGCGGATGGATGCCGATCGCCCGCGAGCCGCGCGGCACCGAGGAGCGCCGCTCCCACACCTGCACGTCCACTCCGGCCCGCGCCAGGAGCGCGCCGAGCAGGAGTCCGACCGGACCGCCGCCGACCACGAGCACGTCCGTCTCCGCTGTCACGGGTCGAGCCTAGGGAGCGGCGGCGCGGCGGGCGAGGGGGTGCGCTCGACCGCCGCGCGTGCTCAGGGTGCGAGCGGAGGTGTCAGAGCGCGTCGACGGCGGCGAGGATCTCCTCGGTCTCCGTGCGCGTCGTGTAGTCGACGTGCACGTCCGCCGTGCGGACGATCCGGTCGGCGTCGACGACCAGGACTGTCGGGTACGGGACGGCCGGGGTGTCGTCGGCGTTGCTGTCCTTCACGGCGAAGCCGAGCGCGGTGTGCGCCTCCTGCGCCTCGCCGCTGGGGGCGGTGACGATGCCGAGAGCGCTCGCGAGCGTGTTGCCGGGGTCGGAGACGACGGTGAAGCCCAGGTCGCCACCCGCGACCGCCGCGCGCGACCCGTCGGGGGTCTGCGGGCTGATCGCGACGAGGGCGACTCCGCGCGACGCGAGCTCGGGGGCGAGGGTCTCGTTGTAGTGCTTGAGCGTGATGTTGCAGTACGGGCACCAGGCTCCGCGGTAGAAGACGAGGACGGCCGGGCCCGCGCCGAGGACGTCCGCGAGGTCGACGGTGTCGCCGTCGACGGTCACGACGGAGGCGGCGGGGAGCGCGTCGCCGGCGGTGACGGCTCCGCTCGGGGCGCCGGCGGCGACGAGGTCGTCGCGCTCGCCGGAGAAGACGGCGGCGAGCTCGGGGCCGACCGTGTCGTCGAAGCCGACGGTGAACTCGTCGAGCTGGGTGCGGACGGAGGTGCTGGTCATCGGAAGTCCTTCGGTCGTGACGGTCGTGGTCCCCCGTCCGGGAGCCTAGGCACGCGGGGGACCGGGCGCCGGGCGCCCGTCACGCGGCGTCACACGACGGCCGACGCGTGTCGGCCGGCGTGCGTGGGGCCCGGCCCCGTCGCTCCGTCAGTCCGGGGCGACGACCAGCTCGCCGCCGGCGGAGCGCGAGACGCACGGCATGATCCAGCGGTCCTGCTCCTCGGGGGTCAGCACCAGGTCGCGGTGCTCCGCCGTCCCGCCGACGAGGCGCAGGCGGCAGGTGCCGCAGGTGCCCGACTCGCAGGAGGAGTCGACGTCGATCCCGGAGGAGCGGAACGCGGTGAGGAGCGAGCGGTCGGCCGGGACCTCCACGACGGCTCCGGTCGGCTCCCAGACGGCGGCGAAGGGGACGGCTCGGTCGCCGACGGCGTCGACGCCCGCGAAGTCCTCGACGTGGATCCGGCTCGGGCGCCAGTGCATCGTGAGGGCGAGGACCTCGTCGATCAGCGCGGACGGACCGCAGCAGTAGATCCGGGTGTCGTCGTCGGGCTCGGCGACGAGCGGCCAGAGGTCGAGCCGGCCGTGGATCGCACTGTGGTGCACGAGGGAGCCGTCGGCGGAGAACTCGTCGAGCCACGCGGTGTCCTCGGGGGTGCGGCTGAGGTAGACGACCTGCACGGCCGATCCCTGCGCCCGGAGCTCGGCGGCCATCGCGCGGATCGGGGTGACCCCGATCCCGCCGGCGATCAGGAGGTAGCGGGCGGCGGGCCGGAGGGCGAAGGTGTTCGCGGGCGGCGCGGAGGAGAGGACGTCGCCGACGCGGACGTCGTCGTGGAGGCTCCGCGATCCGCCCCGGCCCCCGGGCTCCCGGCGCACCGCGATCGCGTAGTGCGACGGCTCCGCGGATCCCGGCTCGACGAGGCTGTAGCTGCGGCGCTCGCCGGAGGGCGTCGTGAGCGTGAGGTGGGCGCCGGCCGAGTAGCCGGGCAGCGGGGCGCCGTCCTCGCTCCGCAGCACGAAGCGGGTGACGGCCGGGGTGAGCGCCTCGCGCTCGGCCACCACGAGCCGCAGCTCAGCCACGGAGCACCAGCTCGTCGCCCACGCCGAGCGTGCCGCCGTCGAGGACCTCCGCGTAGACGCCGAGGAGCTCGTGGCCGTAGGTCTCGTGCAGCAGGCGAGGGACGGGCAGGTCGCGCCGACCGGTGCCCGGCTCGACCTCGGTCGCGGCGCACCGCTCGGTGGCCTTCGTGATCCGCAGCCGCAGCCCGCCCGCGGTGAGCTCGCGCCCGAGCAGCTCGAGCTCGCTCCACGCGGGCAGCCCCTCGAGGTGGATGTTCCCGCGGAACCGCAGCGGATCGACGCTCCGGCCGGTGCGCTCGGCGAGGTCGCGGACGCTCGCCAGGTTGATCAGCGAGAGGTACTCCATCTCCACATCGGAGTTGTGGGCCGTGTCGGTGTAGCGGCGCCCCGCGTCCTGGGCGATCACGGGCTCGACGCCGGGCGGCAGGTCGAGCACGCGGGCGGCGAAGGAGCGCAGTGCGGCCCGTCCGTCCTCCGCGCCGAGGTCGGCGGAGAGGACCCGGTGGCCGCGGACGTCGACGGTGAGCACTCCGCTGTCGGGGTCGAGGTGCGTGGTCAGGCCGGCGAGGCGGGCCTCGGCGACGAGGACGAAGTACTCGCGCTTGGAGATGCCGTGCCGCATGCCGGGCCGGTAGGCGCCGCCGGGGCGGGCGAGGGCGATCGTGCGGTCGAAGGGGACGCCGCGGCCGGCGGTGAGCTCGACGCGGGGGAGCGGCTGCGGGGTCAGGCCCTTGACCGGGTAGACGAAGAGGCCGTCCACGCGTGTCGTCATGCCCCCATCCTGGCGCATCGCTGGGGAGCCGGCAGGGCCGTCGCGGCGCAGCGGAGCGCGAGGAGCGGACGCGGCGCCGTGCGGATCCTGCGAGGGCGGATGGAGGGATCCGCTCCGGCGGGCCTCGTCAGTACTGGAGGGAGAGGCCGACCAGGGGAGGGACGACGAGCGCGCCCAGCTCGACGATCGCGACGCTCGCGCCGACGCCGAGCGTGACGGCCGAGAGCAGCCGGGCGCGGTCCTTCCGAGCGACGCCGATGACGCCGACGATCGCGGTCGCCGTCGCGAGCACGAGCATCGTGACCCCGAGGGCGGCGAAGAGCGCCCCGATCTGCGTGGTGTCGAAGCCGCCCTGGAACGCGAGGACCGGGATGGCCGTGGTGAGCGCGGTCCGCCCGATCTGCGCGAGGACGAGGACGATCGCGAGGACGAGGCCGACGATGCCGACGACGTCGCGGGGCCGGGACTGGGGGGCGGGGACGGAGGCGGTCACGCCGTCGAGCCTAGAGGCGGGCGCGGCGGCGGGGCGAACGGGCGGGGGCGTTCCGGCGGGGACGGACGGAGCGGGCTCGCACCGCGGACCGCCTCGGACGAGCTCCGCGATCCGCAGCACCCGGTCGACCGACGTCCGGGCAGACGGGTCGTGTGCTGGGACCCGCGCGGACCTCCGCGGTCGGCGGGACGTCGTGTCCTGTTCGCCTGCCGCCCCTTGCCCGCGCGCCGCTCCGAGCGCACGCTGGAGCCATGACCGCCTGGAGCCCTCTCGAGACCGTCGGCGCCGTGGTGCTCGCCCTCGCGCTGATCGGGCTCGCCGTCGCGGCCGTGGTGGTCGGAGCAGGCGACGAGATCGCGTTCATCGGCGTGCTGGTCGCCTTCGCGGTCGCGGTCACCGGGCTCGGCCTCCACATCGCCGGCCGCGAGGCGCGGTACCGCCGCGACAACCGGTGACGCCGAAGCGCTTCCGCCGCGACAACCGGTGACGCCGAAGCGCTTCCGCCGCGACGACCGCTGAGGAGGCGCGCTCCCGCCGCGACGACACTCGGCCGGTCAGTGCCCGAGCTCCACCAGCAGCACGCCGGCGATGATCAGGCCGATCCCGCCGAGCATCGTCCAGGTCAGCGGGTCCTGGAACAGCCAGCGGCCGAGCACCGCGGTCAGCGCGACTCCGACCGCCGCCCAGATCCCGTAGGCCACCCCGATCGGCATGCCCTGCGCGAGCGCTCCGGCCAGCAGCGTGAACGCGACGACGTAGCCGACTCCGACCACGACGTACCAGCGCTTCCGGCCGTCCGTCGCGGGCTTGAGGCTCATCGTCGCGGCGACCTCGGTGAGGATCGCGCCCGAGAGCAGCAGCCAGGCCATCAGCGCACCGACCGGCGCGCGGCCTGCGCTCGCTGCGACCCGATCTCGACCATCAGCACGCCCGCGATGATCAGCACCAGCCCGATCGTCATCACGCCCGTCAGCGGCTGCCCGAAGAGCACGGCCGCGAGGACCGCCGTCAGCGCGACTCCGCACGCGCCCCACACGCCGTAGGCGACTCCGATCGGCATGCCGGCCTTGAGCACCCGGCTGAGGAGGACGAACGCCGCCAGGTAGCCCGCCACCACGAGGGCGTACCAGCCCGGCGACTCGATGGCGGCCTGGAGGGCGAGCGACGCCGTCACCTCGGTGAGGATCGCGCCGGTGAGGAGCACCCAGCTCATCGTGTGCCGTCGGATCGGGTCATCCGGCCAGCGTAGGGCGGGCGCGGAGGCGTGCGACCGCGGAACGAGGGCTCAGCGCGCGGGGAGGGTGGGAACGATCGTTCTCCGGGCAGTGACGCGCTCACCGCGCGAAGTGCTCGCGCACCTCCGCCTGCCAGCGCTCGCGGTTCTCCTCCGTGATGAACGCCGCGTCGAAGGAGTTGAGCGCCAGATGCTCGAGCTGCGCGTCGTCCATCCGCAGCTCCTCGACCAGGGCGCGGTAGTTCTCATCCACGTAGCCGCCGAAGTAGGGCGGGTCGTCGCTCGAGACCGTCACGACGAGTCCCTCGCGGAGCATCGCGGGCAGCGGGTGGTCTGCCATCGTGTCCACAGCGCGCAGGGCCACGTTCGACAGCGGGCACACCGTCACCGGGATGCGGCGCTCGCGGAGCATCGCGACGACCTCCGGGTCCTCCATCGCGCGGATCCCGTGGTCGATCCGCTCGACCTTCAGCAGCTCGACGGTGGCCGCGACCGTCTCGGGCCCGCCCTCCTCGCCGGCGTGCGCGACCAGGCGCAGTCCCTCCGCAGCGGCGCGCGCGTAGACGTCGACGAACAGCTCCGGGCCGAAGCCCACCTCGTTCGAGTCGAGCCCGACGCCGATGATGTGCTCGCGCCAGGGGAGGATCGCCGTCAGCATCTCGTCGGCCGCGTCGGCGCCGAGGTCGCGGAGGAAGCACATGATCAGGTCCGTCGAGATCCCGTGGGTCTCCTCGCTCCGACCGAGCGCACGGGTGATCCCGCTCATCACGGTGTCGAGCGCGACGCCGTTGCCGAGGTGCGTCTGCGGGTCGAAGAAGATCTCGGCGCGGCGGACGTTCGCCTTCTGCGCCCGGTCGAGGTAGCCGGTCGCGAGCTCG
>NZ_PSWJ01000038.1:0-22097 GCF_002932775.1 Rathayibacter sp. AY1B8
CCTCGCAGAGGACGTCGCGGCACGATTCGACATGACGGCCGATGACCTGTTCTACCTCAACCCGTTCCGCTTCCCTTCCGACGAAATTCTGCGCGTCGGTGAGAAACTGAACCTCGCCGTCGCTACGCGATGACCTCCCGGCGGGGCACTCGCACGCGCGATGGCCTAAGCGGCTCGACCGGTCACAGGAGCGACCGAGGACCCCGGAGCTGACCCCGCCCGAACTCGCTCTCCACCGTGGAGCCGCTGCGTCAGAGGGCAGCCAAAGAGGTCGTGGGGGTCCCGGTGGGCGATCCCCTTACGGGACGCCCTCTAACCCGTTCCCGTACGGGACGATGCGAGCGCTAGTCTCCTCGCCGTGATCATTGATCTAGAGCCCGGCGACGCGCGGTGGGCGGCCGCTCTTCTCGTCCTCCGCGAGCTGCGCCCCCATCTCACTGACGAACTGCTCGAGCTGGTACTGCGAGAAGGCGCGCCCCAAGGTCTCCGCTTCACCGCCCTACTGCAAGACGATCGCTGCGTGGCTGTCGCCGGCTGGCGAGTAGTCGTCAACACGAGCGCCATCAGGAAGCTCTACGTCGATGACCTCTCCACCGCCGCCGCCGAGCGATCCCACGGTCACGGCGCGGCACTCCTAGCCGCCCTAGCGGAGCGAGGCCGGGAACTGGGGTGCAGCGCGATCGAGCTCGACTCCGGCGTGCAACGCTTCGAGGCGCATCGCTTCTACCTACGCGAACGGATGGACATCACCGCCCATCACTTCGCTCGACGGCTCGACCAGTAAGTGCAACGGGCTGCCTCCCCGCACCGTTCAGCAGGGGACCGCCACCGGACGCCGGATGTCAGTGGGTAGTTTCACCGTCCGGACGACGATCCCGTTACGGGAGGTTCGACCGGCGCTGCCCTCCGGATCTCTACCGAAGGCCGAGTGCGGGACATCAACGGTTTGATGACGTTTGCGGCGCTCGTGATGAGAGCAGGAGCGCGCAATGCTTCACTGACCTGCATGAGGCAGGGACGGACAGCAGGGCTGACATCCATTGTCGTCGCGGCAGGCATGGTCTTCAGCGTTAGCGGCTGCGCCGGCGTGACTTCGAGCTCGGCCGGATCCTGCGCCGCAAAGGCGGTCGAGCTTCAAGAGTCGACCTTGCAACCAGACGGAGTGGTCCGGCTCAGCGCCGACTTCATCTGGGAGACGTGTGAAGACACCGGAGGCACGAGCCGCGCAGCTTCGGACGTCACGGTGACCATCACCCCTTCCGCGAGCGGCGAAGAGATACTCCTCGGCCGACCGATACCGAAGGGCGAACGATCCACTGTCAACGAGTCCTTCGACCTCCCCGCCGACCTGCCCACCGGCCCCGCTGTTCTTGCCCTACGCTCACACAGCGGTGACCCGATCGAGATCGAACTTTCTCTCGAGATCACAGCACCGCCAGCCACCTGAGACGGGCCACGAATCGGCACCTCGCCAGCCGTTCAACCGATCAACCATCTCTGCACGACGACCAGGACGGTCATAGATCAACCGCTCCCGCCCGCGAAGCAGTATGTCGCTCCCAAGAGGGGCATACCTCTTCGTCTGTCACCTACGCCGGAAGGCTTGGTAGAGCGCACCCACAAGGATCAGGGGACCGATCACAAGGAGGACCCATGTTCTCGGGTCTTCGTTGGCGCGAGTGCACACGCCTGGCGCGTTCACGTAGTCCATACAGCTCCCTGATAGGTCGCTTGAGAGAAGAAACCCCGCCACGAGGACGATGACCGCGAGAGCAATCCAGCGCCACCTGACGCGACGCTTCACTGGTTCACCCGCGACCAGAACGTTTGTCGGAATGAGGGGTGATGGTAGAAGGAGTTCGCACTTGAAACGCCGCGACCTCCTCGAGCATCGAACCCGACTGCAAAGATCGGGGCTCCTGCCGACGCGAACGAGAGCAGTCGAGTTTGATTCTGAGTCATCCGCTCCCTGCCTCTCTTATCCAGTCGAAGCTCCTCGATCGTCGTCACCGCACACCAGGACTGTCAATGAAGACGTTTTCGCTCAGCGGCGTCCACGTCTCTTCGACTCTCCCGCCGTCCGGGACGACATGGAGAGTGTTCCGGTCGACCGTGGAGTCGAACCCGCCGACGCCGCAGCTTTGGTTCCATGTGTCCTCGTCAGCGAAGCTCGTCAGGCACGTCGTCTCCGGATCGCTCGTGCGCGCCAGGAACAGCGACCGGTCGCCGACTCGGCCGACGAGCCGGGAGCTGGTCTCGTCCATTTTGGACGAGGAGGCCCGCGGGGGCAGCGTCGGGAACGTATCGGCGTCGGTCGCCGCCCGGTCGAGGTCCGCGAAAGTGAGCGGCGGCCGCTCGGCGGTGGTGAAGCACCCGCTCAGCGAGGCCGCGCCCGCGGCAGCGATGGCCGTGATGGCGAGGGTTCGAGCGGTCACCCTTGCGATGCTGCGCGGTCGACTTGTCCAGGTCACGAGGTCAGCCTAGGAAGCGCGGGGCCAGGACGCGCCCTTTCCGGAAACTAGGGTGAGGGGATGTTCCCCGAGCTTGGCACCGCGTTCCTCGCGGGCGCGCTCGCTCTGCTCTCCCCCTGCGCTGCACCGATCCTCCCCGGCATCGTCGGCGCGCTCACCTCGACAGGGGACGGACGGGCTCGACCGTCTCGACAGGTGTGGTCGATCCTCGCGTTCGCGGTCGGGGCCGCTCTCGTGCTGATCGGATCCGTGGCGCTGCTGCTCGCGCTCGGCGCGAACGTGAACCTCGCCCGGCCGCCGTACACGTTCATCGCCGGCGGACTACTCATCGCCGCCGGCCTCTACTCCCTCGGCTTCCTCCGGATCCCCTGGATCACGAAGACCTCCACCCCAGTCGGCTCGGCCGCGAAAGCACTGCTGCTCGGAATCAGCTGCGCCGCCGTCTGGTACCCCTGCCTCGGCCCATCCCTCGCCATCGCCTACGGCCTCGCCTCCAACATCGACACCGTGGGACTCGGCGTCGCGCTGGGGTTCGTCTACTTCCTCGGCATGCTCACCCCGCTGTTCCTACTCGGACTCGTCCTCGCCCGCGCAGCACGCTCACGCCGCTGGCTGCGCCGCATCGGCGCCTACGCCAACAAGGCCGTCGCCGTGCTCCTCATCGTCATCGGCGTCCTCGTCATCACCGGGCTCTGGAACTCTGTGTCGCTGTGGATCGTGGACAACTCGAGCTGGTTCCCCACCCTCTGACCCTCAGGTGGGATCGCCGCGCTCCAGGCCTGGAATGGTTTCGCTGAACGATCGTTCATCAGAGCGAGTGGGGGCGCGGCGGTGGCCTTCGCTTCGACCATGTGGATCTAGCTCAGGTTCTCCTTCGAGTCCTATGGTGAGCGCATGAAGCGACTCGCTAAGTCAGGCCCGTTGGTTGGATGGACAATCGCATCGCTCGGCGCTGCTGGTGCCGCCGCGTTCCTGGTGCATTGGAGCTCGTGCTTCAGTGGCCTGAACGAGGGTTGCTACAGCGCCACACAGTCGGACTTCACGTGGATCGCCACGACGATCCTCTGGGCCATCGCCTTCCCGCTCGTGATACTCGGCGCCCTCGTGCTCTCGCCGGGACGACCCGTCACACTGATTGGTGTCGGGCTCCTCCTGGTCATCAACCCCCTCACCGACCCTGGAGCGTTCTTTCTCCCGTGGGATGTCGCGGACACTTTGCCCTTCACCGGCGTCGCCACGTCGCTGGCTGCTGTGACTGCAGGTCTCCTCCTGGCCAGATCTTCCCACCGAGCCCGTCGGCCCGATCACAGCCGAGTCGGGAAGCCAGCGCCCGCTGACGTCGCCTACTGACCTTCGATCGGCTTTGCGTCGTCCCGTTAGGGGATCCCCATACGGAACGGGCAGCCTCGCGCTCTTCGCTCCGTTGATGAGAGCCGGTGCTCTGGAGTTCAGGCGAAGTAGGGTGAGCGAAACGCGACGGGGGACGCCATGGGCCACAAACGATCGACCTACGGATTCAAGATCGGTGCGGCCTCGGTCGCGCTCATGGCCCTTCCTCTTCTCGGCGGGTGCGCGCAGGACACCACCGTCTACGACGACCCGACCGTGTACTCGGACTACGACAGGGCGCAGCAGGAGCAGGACGCACTCCCCTCGCTCGGCAGCGTCGGAGACAAGCTCGATCCCGACTCGATCCGGTTCGCCGGGTCCGTCGAGGGCCTCGACTTCTACTTGGCCTTACCTCGCGAGGGAGCCGGACACTGCGTCATCGTCAACGAGGGCGACGAACCGGTCAGCGGCTGCGGCGAGAAGCTGTCAAAGCAGAACGACTGGACGGTACAGATCCACCCCGACGACGCCGTACCGGACGACGCCACCGGCGACGGCTGGACCCAGCTCGGCAAGAACCTGTCGGTCCGCGCAAGCTGACAGCGGGAGGGCTCTCTCGCTGAACCACGGCACCCGGCGGAGGTCGGCCCGGCGACTTGGTGATCCGCAGAACGATCCCCATATGGGACGGAGCTGAGCGGGTAGCGTCACCGGCATGACCTCGGGTTCGCGTCACCGCATTCGAGTTGCTGCCGCGCTCACAACCGGAGCGGCGCTGCTCACCGCCGCCGGCTGCGCGCCGGCGGTGCAGACGTCGGGATGCCCGGGCTGGGCGTATTTTGGATCCGCGGAAGCCCGCTACGAAGTCGCCGAAGCGGTCATCACGACTGCCTCCCCTCGCGCCTCGGGAACTCAGAGCGTCTTCAGCGTCGCAGCATCCGCATACATGGTCACCGTGGATGAGACAGAGAAGGGACCGTTCATTGCAGGAGAGACAATCCGCGTCGTGTCGATGCCTGATGCGTGCAGCGGCACCGACCTCTACCCGGACGGAGACCCGATGGACACCGACCAGCCCCTCCGCCTGTACCTCAGTTCCGGGAACGGATTCTGGGCGACGCTGACTCCGCTCGAGGGCGCTGAACCGATCGAGGAATAGCCCGCCAGTCGATTCCCTTACGGGACGATGCGCAACGTCACTGCGTGACAGAGTTGAGCCGTGGAGCGCTGGTTGAACGACGATCCCACGCTCCGACCGCTCATCGAACGCGGGTTCACTCGTTCAGGTGACTCGGTTGTACTTCGGGCCTACGCCGCCTCTCGCCTCCGGACGGCTCCGCCGTCCGATGCTTGGGGAGTGGAGTGGTGGGTGAATAGCATCCACTTACGCTCGAACCTTCCGGCCGCCAACGTATCGTGGCGGGAGCAGGTGGTCGCACAAGGATTGTTCCTGATCGACGGGCTGCTCCCCCGAATGGTTCGACTCTCGGCGGGCCGTGCGGCTCAAGCCGTCCTGTCGCTTCAGTCGTCGCCAATCTCTGTCGACCCCGAAGCCGACTTCGCATCAGGGTCTGTCCATTTCACGCTCGTCCGCAGCGCAGTGGAAGACGCTCGAGCAGTGGAAGACGCTCGAGCAGTTCAAACGCGGTCGATACAGCCCGTCATGGTTGTCACCCTCGACTCGATCGACGCCTCGACTAGAGACAGCGACGCCTCCTGACGCGGGCCCAGGATCGGAATCCTTCGCCTACTGGGCGGACCGGCCTGCCCCTGCGACCGAAGCGCTGAACGATCCCAATCCGGGACGCGAAGCGCGGCTGCGATGATCAGTCCATGCATCGAACAGTAGGCATAGTGGTCAGCCGGTGACACCACCGCAATCAGACGCGAGAACGGTTCGCGCGAGGATCCGTCTCCGTCCAACCAGCGACGGCGGCCGAAAGGCGCCCATCGGTCTCGACGGAAGGTACCGACCTCATGTCGTCGTCGTCGGCGGCGACGGAACGCATCTCGGCGTGATCGTGCGCAGCAGCGAGGCTACTGAAGTCGATCCCGGCGAGACGAGCGAAGTGACCCTTCAGCTTCTGTACGACATCGACTACAGCTCCCTCAGCGCCGGAGCGGCCTTCACTATCGTTGAAGGCCCCAAAGCCATAGGTGACGGACAAGTCCTCTGAAGCAGTCGCCTCGGTAGGCCGCCATGCTCTGAAGACACGATCGAGCGCGTCGCCCGCAGAACTGCGCCGCAGCGTCCGCTGCGATGCTCGGCCGCACCGCGTGACGACCCGGTGATCAATCCCCATACGGGCCAGCCTCGAGCACCCCGATAGTTACAGTGGGCGCATGAAAGCAGAGCTGCACGATCCGCGCGACCAAACCTTGCAGGTCGACGGTCCGACGTACCGCGTCCACTTCTGGTCCGAAGACGGCACGTCGAACCAAGAGTGGGAGCTTTCAGAAACCGACCTTGACGAGGTGCTGGCCTGGATCCCGAAGCGAGCTCACGGCCGGCCCCATAGCCTCTGGGTAGTTACCCGCAGCGACCAGGACGTCTGCCTCATCCGTCTTCGCGGCATCGACCTAGACGCGGCCGAGAGTTACTGGCCAAGCTGGGCGGCACGCACCTACTCAGCCGAACCCAAGTGAAGCGCTGACCGATCCCCTTGCGGGACGCGCGTGGTGGGTGGTGTCCGCCCTACTCTGACGGGTTGGAACTGCGGACCGCGAAGACGCTCGGCATCCTCGCGATGGTGGTCGGGACCCCAGTCGCCCTTCTCACACACACGATCGGCTGGGTTCAGACCGGCTGGGAACCGGGCGCCGTGCAGTGCCAGAAGAGCGAGTACCCCGACGGGATCGATCTCTACTCCAGCCGCGTGTCGGGCGAGAAGATCCTCTACCCGCTCGGCCTGTCCTGCACCTACGCAGCCAGCGAGACCTCACCAGGCATCACCATCCGTCACTACAGGTGGGACGCCACCGCCCTCTTCACCGCAGCCGCCGCACTCGCTCTCGCGGGAACCGTCGTCGCGCTCAGAGCCGAACGCAAGCAGGAGCTCATCACCGAGTCGCCGGAAGACCGAGCGACGACATAGCGCAGCGCCCCCTCTGCCGCTCAACGATCCCCTTACGGAACACATGATCGTGGAGTGCTGAACGTTCTGATTCATGGCGTGTTCACCGACGTGCCGGACCATGATGCTCATGGAAACACGAGAACTGGCATGGGGGATTCTGGCGTGGCCGGCCGTTGCGGTCCTCGCGCTGCTGCGAACAGCGGGCAGCTGGGATGTATCGGGCGGGTCCGCAGCAGGGCTCATCGCGGGCACGGCAGCTGCGTTCACTGTCGCGGGCGCACTCCTGTGGCTTCCCTCGAGTCTCTGGCTCGACCGGCGGACACGCCGCTTCCCGCGTGTCGGGCAGGCGGCCGCGTTCCTGGGTCTGGGACTCGTGATCGGCGCCGCCGCCTCCACCGCACTGGTACTCGCGTCGGGAAACGCGACCTGGCCCTCCTCCGCGGGCCTCATCACGGAATACGCAGTCACGGCAGGCATCGCCTCCCTCCTCGGCCGGCTCCTCGCCACCACCCTTCGCGCGAAGAAGCTGCCGATCGTTCCGACGGCGGCGAATCGCGTGAACCGCTGAACGATCCCCCTACGGGACGGCACAAGTCTTCGCACTCGAGGGGACTTGGCCAAGGGTGCAGCGATTTGCAGCGCTGCGGACACTTCTTGGTATGAGCGTCACTGATGAGCAGGACTGGGCTCGCGTCGTAGCGGGTGAGGGTGAGGCGTTCGGTCGCATCTTCGACCGGCACCGCGACCGCGTCCGCCGGCACGCGCTCGGGCTCGCTCCGACTCCTGGGGAGGCGGAGGACGTGGTGTCGTTGACGTTCCTCGAGGCGTGGCGCAAGCGCGAGCGGATCCCATACGGGACGGCCCGGGCCTAGTTCAAGCGTCGCGGAGCATCGACCGAACAGCCTCGAGCGTGAACCCCATCGCCACGGCGAGCTCGTCCTCGTTGGCACCGAGAAGAACAGCGGAGCGCGCAGCAGAAACGACCCTCTCCCTCCCACTGGATCCCGAGGGCTGGCTGCGAAGAAGTGCACTCTCCTCCGACGCGCGCACGAGCGCTGCCTCCGCTTCACTGCACAGAAGCCTCGGCGGCTCGTTGAGATCGATACGCTACCCACGCGCGGACGGCTCAGTGGCTTCATCCATGTCCCGAAGCTACCCAACGTCGACGTCGAGCACCGCCGCCGCACCCCGACAGCCTCGAGCGCTGCGGCAAGCTCGACATCCGGCAACATGCGCTGATCCTCCCGGACGCCCGGCCAGCGATCCCCATATGGGACGCGACGCTGGGAACGTCGAGGAGGATGGCTGTTATGCCAGTCGTCTTCGATGGAACCGTGTGGACGCACTACTCCCAGCTGCAACTCACAACCGGCGCTGCGTCGGTTGAGGATCCTCGTGATGCGTTCGACGGACAAGAGAATGGGCTGTGCGGAGCGAGCTTGCCCGGCGCCCTCTTCATGCGGACAGGTATCCACACCGGGTACGTACAGGTTCGAGTCAGCACGTTGGACACAGCGCCTGAGCTCGGCTTGTGGGAGGAGATCGTCGAGGCGAGCTTCCAGCCCGAAGGACCGGATGCGGTGCTTAGCGGATGGTCTGGGGACTCCGCCGCGTCGTTCCAGCTCACGGCGTCCGCCTATCGGGCCCGGTGGTGCGCTTCCGGCATGGAAGAGGGCCGGCGACAAGATGTCGCCGACGAAGCGCATCCGGCGCCTGACCGGTACGCGCTGTATCTGTGGCCGGCGCCTGCCTCGGCGGACGCGGTAGTGCGGCGAACCTCGGCAATTGCCGCGTACTGGCACAACGACGCCTCTCCGCGCAGCTAGCTTCACCAGGGCGATCGCTCGTTCGGTGAACGATCTCCAGCAGCGATGCGGGTGAGAGCGGCACACCTAGACTCCTGCGCATGACTGCTTCGTCATCCGTGGACGTGTCGCGGCGCCGACGTCGTCCGGCTCGTCGCCGCCTGTCCTTCTTCGGCGTCTTGGGTGAGCTGCTGATGACCGTAGGGGTGCTCGTTCTGCTGTTCCTCGCCTGGCAGCTGTGGTGGAACGATGCGGTGATCGCAGGGCGGCAGGAAGATCAAGCGGCCGAGCTGCGCCAGAGCTGGGGCGATGACGCGCCGTCCGCGGAGGCGCCGTCCGAGCCGACCGCTGAGCCGGCCGTCCCCGGTGACCCGGTGATCGCGCCGGTCGCAGCTCTGGACACCACGTTCGGCAACCTCTACATCCCCCGGTACGGCGAGGGGTGGGTGCGCACGATCGCTGAGGGCGTCGACGCGGAGAACGTGCTCGACGTGGGCAGCATCGGCCACTACCCGGGAACGCAGATGCCCGGCGAAATGGGGAACTTCGCGATCGCGGCGCACCGCTCCGCCGCCGGCGGAGGAATGCACCTCATCGATGAGCTGCAACTAGGTGACGCGATCTACATCGAGACCGCCGACGGCTGGTACACCTATCGGTTCCGGAACCTCGAATACGTGCAGCCCTCCGAAGTGCAGGTCATCGATCCGGTCCCCTGGACGAGCGACGTCGTTCCGACGGATCGTCTGATCACGATGACGAGCTGCAATCCGCTGCTGTCGACCGCGGAGCGGATCATCGCCTACGGCGTCTTCGAGTCGTGGCAGCCCCGCTCCGCAGGAGCGCCCGCCGAACTCGCCTCTTCCCTCGCGACCTGACGTCCGGCGTCGGCGCTGGCACCGCGACGAGGGCGGCGAGCCGGTTTCATGCTGCGGCAGACGTTTGCGGGTCGGGTGGACATGTACAGGATGAACCCGCTTTCGAAGGAGCCCGTCATGACTGCCGCCCCTGACCGAGACCCCCTGGACGTCCTGCTGGATGAGTCCAGCCCCCGCACATCGACAGTGACGAACGACGTCGCTGTCGAGCTGGCCGAGCTTCAGCAGCTCGCGGCGGCAGAGGCCCGCGTCAACCGTCACCGCTGGGCGCGTCCTGCGGTCGCCGGAGTGGCGTCGCTGGTACTGCTCGGTGGCATGGCGACCGCGGCCGCCGCGGCGACGGGCGCGTGGTCGCCGTGGGCGGAGACGCCGGACGCCTCGATCACCTATTCGCTGCCCAGCGGTGTTCAGTGTGAGGAGCGCATGGGAGACGTTCAAGGAACCGATCCGGCGGCCGTCGCCGTGGTCGATAACTTCTACCAGACGACCGACATAGACGCCCTCCTCAGCGACGGGGCACTCCAGGAGACCATCGCGCAGCTGCGTACCGAGGACCGATCCTTCATCAACGCTGACGGATCCCGCACGCCGGCCGGCTACGGCACCGAGTTCTACAACGCCGACCGGGAGTACTCGACCGCCGTCGGGCGCATCATCAGCAACGCTCTCGACGCCGAGCTCACTGCGCAGAACGTCGACGTCGACGCCGCGAACCTCAGCATCGCGGGCGAGGCCCACTGCCCCGGAGCGACCTGGTGACCCGCAGGAAGACCGACGAGGCGGAGCGACTCACCGAGGCGCTGCGCGTCGCCTCGCCTGACCTGCTCAAGTACCTGCAACGCCGCCTCCCTCTCGAGGACGCCGCCGACGCACTCGCGGACGTCATGCTCACCGCATGGCGCCGCGTAGGCGCCCTTCCCCGCACCGCGGAGGAGTCGCGGATGTGGCTTTTCGGCATCGCCCGGAACGTCCTCTCGAACAGCACCCGCACTGAGAACAGGCGAGCCGACCTCTCCGGCCGGCTCCGCGGCGTTCTGGCGACCGCTCCTACCGAAGGACGCCCCGCCGACGAAGGAGTCGACGTGCGCGATGCGATCGCCAGGCTCGCGCCAGAACAGGCCGAGCTCGTCCGCCTCATCCACTGGGACGGCTTCTCCATCACCGAAGCAGGACAACTCCTCGGCGTCCCCGCGTCCACGGCACGCACCCGCTACCAACGAGCACGAGAAGACCTGCGGTCGACCCTGGCGGCATCACCAGCAAGCGACGACGACGCCAAGCCCCTCCGAGCGGTCCGCTGAAAGCGTCCCGCAGATCGATCCCCATACGGAACACGCTGCAGCGAATGCCGGTAAGCGACCTGGGGCACGGGCGACGTCGGCTGCGGCGGGAACCGCGGGCAGCGGTCGTGTGTACCGGGATGACGCCTTCCCCAGCCGAGGTCGATACGCTCGCCACTCCGAGGAATGAGGTGGTCGTATGTACGGATCGAAGAGGCTCATCGATTTTGCCGTGGCCGAGGAGCAGGCACGGCGGCAGCGCATGGAAGCCGACCGCGAGACCGCGGATCACGGAGACGATCGCCCTGAGGGGTTCGATGCGAGCTCCACCCCTCTGCCCAGCTACAGACCTCTTGCAAGCGGCCGGGGCGACACTGCTAGCGACGACGCGGAGTAGCCCAGTCGCACAGTGCCGCGAGAACACACGCGCTGAGGAGCGCAACGACGCCGCGAGAAACGCCGCTATAGGTGACCGGTTTAGGATCCCGATACGGGACGCGCGCCAGCACTGTGATACCTCGCGCCACGGTGACCGAACGACGTCGGAACCGACGAGGATCCGAGGCGTGAAGAACAGCAGTGACGGTGAGCACTACCTCCTCCTCAGGACAGCCCTCTGGGCAGACGCCACCGACGTCGTTGGAATCTATGGCAGCGAGCAGCGCGCTCGGGAAGCAGCAGGTTCCTCTACGGGACCCGATCGGTGGACGCTCGAGGAGTGGAGAGGAGACGTGCGCCGCAGCAGTCTCCAGCTCCAGGCCGCTACGCGCTCACGCTGACGCAATGGAGTTGCACGGCTACAGTCACGAAGGAGGGTCGCGATGCGGCGACCGCTGGGGAGGTCGCTGTGGGCGAATCGAATGATGGCCGCTTCAAGAAGCTGCCCGATCGGATCGAGCCGGCTCAGCAGACCGTGAGCGTCCCGGCCAGCGAAGACGACTCCACGACGCCACCGCAACCGCCGGCCGGCGTTCCTGACCTCGTGATCGCGACTCGCGTGGCGGACGCCGCCACGATGACCGGCCTTCTCCGCCGTACGGCGGGGCGCGTTGCACTGACGGTCGTCGTCGTCGCGGCCGGCCTCGTCACCGTCCTCGCCGCGCTCAACCTGCGCTTGTAACCAGACCGATCAGCCGTGAGCGAGGACGGCGCGTCCGACAGCGGCGCCTCTCGACTCGCCCACCGAACATTCCGGGGATCCCATGCTCAGAGCACTTTCGTCCACTTCCATGTTCTGGATCGGTGTCGCCGGGATTCTCCTGGGCATCGTCTTCGGCACGATCGTGCCGTTCTGGATCGCCCCCTACCAAGCCAACGGATCACCCACCGTCGAACAGATCATCAGCACCATCCCGGTCCTCACACGAATCGCGGAGGGCATCGGCTACTCGTTCGTCGCAGGAGCCTTCGTCGTTCGCCACTTCGAGAAGCGCGAACTCGTCGACGCTCGACGGTCCGTGCACTTCGTCGGCCGAGCAGCCCGGAAAGACGAGCAGTAGCCCCTCCGAGCAGTCCGCTGAAAGCGTCCCGCGGATCGATCCCCTTACGGGACCGCTCCTCAAGTCCGCTCGTCGCGCGACTAACGGGTGGGGGTCGTCAAGCGGATACCGATGAGTACGAGCCCCGCCGCCACCGCCGCTGCACCGAAGGCGACGGCGGCGGTGGCGCCCACTGAGCCTGAGGTGAACGCGCCGATGAAAGTCATTGCCGCACCCACGATCAGAAGGACGGCCGTGTACGCGTTGCCGAGCGTGCGATTGGTCATTCCCGGAATGTAGCGCCAAGTGTTGGCGCACGAGTGCGGTGGAGTCACTCGGTGACTCATAGTGCGAGCGTTGGAGTATGGTTCGGATCATGGTCGGCGAGATGCGAGAGACGACGTTCTGGATCTTGACCACGTTGGCGACAGGTCGGCGCCACGGTTACGCACTCCTCCAGGACATCGAGGAGCAGTCCGAGGATCGCGTGCGCCTTCGAGTGACGACGCTTTACGCGGCACTTGAACGGCTCGATACGGAGGGACTCATCTCTTCCGATGGAGATGAGCGGATCAACGGTCGAGTCCGTCGCTACTTCCGACTGACCGACGCCGGCCGTACTGCGCTCGGTGTCGAGGTCGACCGCATGGAAGCCAGCGCGCGCCGAGCACGGGCGAACCTCGGACTCGTTCCCGCCGCAGCGATCCGACCTGGCCACGCCCCTGATTGGAGAACGGCATGACGACGAACGATGACGCCTACCGAGCCGACCGCTTCCGACGCGCGTTGCGCTGGTACCCGCCCGTATGGAGGGCGGAGCACGGTGAGGTGCTGCTCGGCATCCTGTTGGACGAAGCCGACGACGCAGGCCGGTCCCGCCCCACGCTCGGACAGCGAGTCACTTTGATGGTCGGTGGGGTGCGTCATCACTTCCGTTCGCACGCTGGCCGATCGCCGGCCGCGATCATTCCGCTCGCTCTCGCCACGGCGTTCTTCATCTTCTACTTCACGATCAACTGGTCACCGGGGATCAACTATCCCGGCGCGATCGGACCGTTCACCAATCCCTCCGTCTTTGCGGGAGCCGCTTTCGTTGTCGCGCTCGGGCTCGCGGTGGCCGGACGAACAGGTGCCGCCCGCGGCATGGCACTGGCGGCTTCTGCCGCGGAACTGATCATCGCTTTCGTTTCGGCGTCCGCTGGGTGGCTTGGTCCCGGCCTCTCGACAGCGGCGCCTATCGCAGCGCTCGGCCTGCTCACAGCGCTCCCCTGGCGCGGGCGAGTCACCGCCGCGGTTTCGACGCTCGTACTCATCGGTCTGCCTGTCCTGCTGATCGGGATTGAGGTGCTCGGAGCAGTGCTCTTCCCGATGTATCCAGCGCTGCCGGCTGGACTGCAGCTCCCCATCGTGTGCGGCGTGCTGCTGGCGATCGGACTCGCCGCGAGCCGAGCAGCGCGACTCGAAAGGAAACTGCCTGGCGCCCTCGGCGCCTGACGTGCCGAACTCGGGCTTCATCATTCGCGAGCGGTTCCGTAGCCGAGGTCCCGGAGTGGGACAGAACATCAACTGGTCGATCATCTGTAACAGCAGCTCGGCTGGGGACATGTCCCAGGTATGAGCCCACCACAGTCCGCTCGCGAGGCGAGCTTCTCCGAGCTGTACGAACGCGAGTACGTCAGCGTCGTCAGATTCCTGAGGCGTCGCGCTGACCCCGAGCGTGCCGCCGACCTCGCGCACGAGGCGTTCCTGATCGCCTGGCGCCGCCACGACACCGCGCCGTCGGAGGACGAGCCCGCGCGGGCGTGGCTGTTCACCATCGCCCGGAATTGCCTCCTCAACGACCTTCGCGGCCAGCAGCGCTCCGCCGCGCTCGCGATCCGGGTCGCCGCTCACACCGACGCGGCCGCGCGGTCACCGGAGGACGCGATCGCGACCCGGCTCGACCTCTACCAGGCGTGGCAGCAACTCAAACCGCAGCACCAGGAAGCGATCGCGCTGACGGCCTGGGAAGGACTCGACTCCCCGTCCGCGGCCGGAGTGCTCGGCATCACCGCCGTCGCCTTCCGGCTCCGACTTCACCGAGCACGCACCGCGCTGCGGGCACTGCTCGATCCCCCTTCGCATCAGCACCACGCGCCCGCCTTGGAGGCATCATGACCACGCCCGAACTCCTCGCCACGAAAGACCTCGACCCGGCCGCCCAGTACGAGCTCGACGGCCCGGCTCGCGAGGCCGCCGAAGCGCGGCTCCAGATGATCCTCCACAGCGACCCGGTGGCCGCTCGAGAGCCCGCCGCTCGGCGTCCTCGGGGATGGCAGTTCATCCTTCCCGCAGGACTCGCGGCCGCAGCGCTGGGGGTCGCTCTCGCCGTCCTGCCGTCCGGTGTCGACTCCCGCGCGTACGCCTCATGGACGTCGACCGCGGAGGTTGCCAGCGCCTCCGACCTGACCGTCGCCGGCGCGGCGTGTGCAGCTGGTGACACGGAGCAGCTCGGGCAGCCGGCGATAGGGGAACGGCGCGGCGACTGGGTCCTGCTCTCCTACACGACCCCCAGCCAGCGGGCGTGCCTCATCGAGATCCCGGCCGGGACGAGCACTGCCGGGAGGGCGCTCATCAGTTCCACCGGAAGCGAGGGCGGGTTCACTCCGCTCGCTGACGAATACACGCAGGGAGGCATCAGCCAGTTCACCGGCGAGAACCTTCCGCCCGCCGTCTTCACCAGCGGCGATGTCGGCTCGGACGTGACCGGACTCACCATCCGCACCAACGACGGCACGAGCGTCCTCGCCACGATCACAGACGGCCACTGGGCAGCCTGGTGGCCCGGAACCGGCCTCACCGAGGGAGGCGAGACGGGCCGCAGCGGACCCGAGCCGACCTTCACCGTCACACTCACCCTCCGCAACGGAAGCACCATCACCGACGCCAGAGAATCCTTCAACCAACCCACCCGGTAGACGATCATCCCTAGCGTTACAGGAGAAGGCGCCAACGCTGCCCACCAAGAAAGGAGTGGGGACATTGCTTACCCTGAGCCGATGGGGGCATTCTCGAGGGCGCGAAGCACGGTCGTAGTCGCAGCATGCCTGATCGTCATCACGGGATGCACGCCACAGCCCACGCCGCCGGCTCGGGTGACGCCCACGGATGGCAGCTCCGACGCTGCGCTCACCGGCGACCTTGGCGTGGCAACGTTCACGGGGAGCGATGGGACGGCCAGCGTCATTCGCTTGAGTGCGGCAGACGGTCGGCTGGCCCTCGCGTCAGAGGCGCTCGCGATCCCCGCCGCAACAGAATCCTCTTCCGGTTTCGTCGCGGTCATGGGGGCGCTGGATCCGATCGATGAGGGTGCCACCTGTTTCAACGTTGATTTCCCGATGCGCCTCGCGGACGCGGAGTCGGGAAAGCCCTACAAGGCGTGGCGGAACCTCGCCGAGTTCCGCGGCGACCCGACAGCGATCGATCAGCTCGTCCTCACGACCCGACCGCAGAACGACCCGGACTGCTCGACGGAAATCATCGCCATCGCTGACATCCAGTGGAGTGTGGAGCCCCAACGCAGCACCCTCGTCGCCCGGGACACCGGCCCGCGCGCAGCAGCACGTGGCGAGACCAAAACGACGAACGGAGTACCAACGTCATACAGCGTCGCTCGCAACGACCTCGCAGAGGACGTCGCGGCACGATTCGGCATGACGGACGATGACCTGTTTTACCTCAACCCGTTCCGCTTCCCCTCGAACGAGATATTGCGCGTAGGGGAAGAGCTGAACCTCACCGTCACTGCACGATGAGCCACGTCCTTCCCGCTACCAACGAGGACCCCTGATCGTGACCAACACTCCCGCTCCAGCAACTCCGACGACCTCGACTACAGCACCCGAAACTTCACTGGACAGCCTCATCACCTGGTCGGGCGTGGGACTCGCCACCGCGATAGCAGCCCTGATTCTCATGCTCAGCAGCTTCATGGTCGCAACGGGCGTGACCGATTCGGACCCGTCTGAGGGAGTTTTCGGAATCGCGTTCGGTGCGATCGGCGTCGGGACGTGGATCGCCCTCGCCGCTGTCGCCGCTCACATAGTGGCCCGGAGACATCCGCGTCGCCGCGTCCCGCTCGCCTTGATTCCTGCCGCAGCGAGCCTCGCCTGGTGTGGACTGGCCATCTCCCTGTTCTCCTTCTTGATCATGGACGTCCTCGGCCCTCTGTCGATGACCTGGTTGTCCTCCATCGACTACCTCCTACTCGCGCTCCACGCCGTCCTTCTGACCGCAGGCACCATCCCGACAGGGCTCGGGTTCCTCGTGACCGGCATCGTTCTCCGAAGGATCCGTTCCCGCCGCAAGCGGGCTGCGCTCGAGCTCGGGCCATCCCGGTGAACGACCCCCATACGGGACGGATGGTGGGGCCGTTTCTGGTCATCACAGCGACGACATAGCCCCGCGGAGCTGGCCCCATCCGAACGTCCCCTCACGGGACGTCTCGAGCAGCGACCGAGCAGCACAGGGTGCGTGGCAGGGGGTGCAATCTTGATCTTTCTTCCTAGAACAACATTGTGCTAACTTCCTTGCACAAGGCGAAGTCGTCGCCGCTGATGTCTGCTGTGGAGGTCCCATGTCACTGCTCATTCCCCGCGAGGTGTATCAACTCCTCTCGGCCGTCGCCGCTCCGGTCACGTTCGGCCTCATCTGCTTCGTGTTGTCCTGGGTGTACCCGCGCCGGATCGTCTCGCTGCCGACCAGCGGACGTCGCACGTCGACACTGACCTGGGCGGGAGTGGCCGGCGCTCTCCTCGTGATCGTGGTGGCGTTCGTCGTTCACGTGAGCACCCCGGCGGACACGACCGGATTCGAGGGGTGGTGGCGCCGGCCTGCCCCGCTGCTCGTCGCCGCCCTCGTGGTGACGGTCGCCATGTTCTTGGTGCGCCGCGAGCCCCTTCCGGCGCCGGGCGAAGCTGCGGTCGCTCCTCAGCGTCGCTGGAACGAGTTCGCTTCTCGGCCTCTGCTGTGGGTCGGCGCGGTCATCGCGGCGCTGCTCGCGCTCACGTCGGTCTGGCAGACGGTCATCGCCACCAGCGCGCCGGCAGATGCGTTCTTCCTCGGCAACGTGCCCGAGCACACCACTCTGCCGATCTACATGCCCTTCAACGCGAACTACGGCTACATCGCCGGCGTCGGCTGGCCGAACTACCTCGCCACCCTGATCACCCTCGTCCTCGCCGTGGCCGCCCTCGTGCTCGCACTACGCACGGACGCGAACCGGCCCCTGCGCGCTCGATCGACCGCCACCAGCGTGCGCCCGGAGCGAGAGCTCACCGCTCGCCTCTTCACCCTGCTTCTACTCGGCGGGCTGATCACGACGCTCGGCGCTGTCTGGATGCACGCCGGAGATATCGGAACGATCATTGTCGGAGTCGAGGGACAGACCACCGCCGACGGGAACCTCATCTACGTCGGCAGCGCCTACCGCACCTTCGCGCAGCCTCTCCTCTACGCCGGATTCCTCGGCCAGGGGATCGGCATCGCACTCTTGCTCCGCGTCGCGACCGACACCCTCCGCTCCGCCGCCGCACTCCGGCGTGCACGTCGGCCGCTCATCGAGACGATCCCCTTCGACGGAGTGACACAGTGACCACGCTGACGATCAAAACCGCGGAGGAAATCACCGAACGATTCCGCGGAGCCATCCAAGCCGGACAGCTCGGTGACGGCGAACGCCTTCCGACCGTCCGCCAGACGGCCCGCGACTTCGGAGTCGCCCAAGCCACCGCTGCCAAGGCCTACAAGACCCTCGAGCAAGACGGCCTCGTCGTCACCCGCACCGCCGCCGGCACCCGCGTCGCCCCAGGAGCATCACGCGCGCCCCAACTCGTCGTAGAACGCGCACGAGCCCTCGCGGACTCCGCCGCTTCGGCGAACGTCTCCCTAGACGACGCTGTTGCCATACTTCGCGCGATCTGGGGTTGAAAGATGGACCGACGCCGCCACACTCGCGCCGCGAGTGCAGACAACCTTGAACAGACCGCACGAGACATGAGCACCGGAAGATCCCCTTCCAGCACAGGGAGCGGCGCCCTGACTGCCGGTGCGCCCTCATGCCAGGATCGGGCCATGGGAATCAGCAGAATCGGAATCACGCTCGCCATAGCCGGCGTAGTTGTGCTGTCCGGCTGCACCGCAAACGAGACCGCCGGCGACGAATCATCGAGAGTTGCTGTCGAATCATCAGGCGTGGATTCGGCAGGCTCGCCGGCGCCGGCCGCGTCCGATGGCCCTGAGCTCAGCGCATTCGAGCAGCAACTCCCTCTGAGGGGCGACTTCGTCAGTCAGCAGACCGAGACGACAGGATCGGTCCTGATCGAGCGCCGAGCGGACGGATCGACCTGGGCAATCCTCACCGACTTGTCGACCGGTGACGCATCTGATCTGAGGCTGCAACTCAAGGAGGGTGCACTGGAGCAGGACAGCTCTGGCGCCTGGGTCGACACTGCCGGCTACTCCTTCGACATCGGCCCCCTGGACCCGGAACAGCCGGACCAGGAAATCGCAATACCCGGAGCGCACACCATGCCGGCGATCAGAACCCTCACCGCCATGAACTACGAAGGCCCCGATTACCCGTCCTTCGGATCCGTTGCCCTTGAGAGGTAGCCATTACGCACTCCGCTCCCGCCGGCCGCGCTTGTGAACTGACCTAGGTGACTCTCGACCTGCCAGCGTTCCTGCTGGTTCTCTTCCTGAACTACCTGCCCTTCATCGCGGTCGGCTTTGTCGTCCTGTTCGTGATCGTGGGGTTCGTGGTCCTCATGCGCCGCGAGGCGCGACGCGACCGCAAGTAGAGACCGCTCGACCAGGTGCACGGGGCGTCGCCAACGTTGGCACTTCATGTCTAATGGTGCGGTGCGGTTGAGAAGTGGGGACTTCGTTGACGCCGCGAGCGGCCATACCGGGCAAGGGGCTCCGGTGCCGCCCTGCTCTCGGCTGCGCGCATGGCGCGGCCGAGAGCAGCACCCGCCAGCTCAGTGGTGCTGCACCCAGATGTTCGGCTCCACGTAGATCCCCTCGTCCGCATCACGGTCAACGCGCAACGTCGAAAGGCCGCCGGGAATGACGTACTCCCCCGACGCAGGCAGGGCCATCCCGGTCCACTCCTCCCACTGGGCGACGGTGCCGGTCATCACCTGCGACCGAGGGGCGACGCCGAGGACGAGAGCGCCCATCCGCAGGTGCGTACGCAGCCACGGATCCAGCGGCAGCCCGTCCTCCCGCGTCCACGCCGCGTAGACGTCGATCGGGGTCAGCGGGTAGCGCGGCTTCATCGTCGGGCGCAGCGGGACGATCATGTGGTCGTAGCCGCTAGTGACGCCGAGGTCGCGAAACGCGCCGAGCAGCGTCCCGGCGAGGCCGGCGCCGGTGCGGTCGGGATGCACCTGGGCGGCGCAGACGACGAGGGTCGTCGCCTCGTCCTCCTCCTCGAGCGCCCGGCGGAGGGAGTCGCCGTACCCGGCGGGCAAACCCTCGCGGGTGCCATCCCACCGGATTGGCACAGCCCAGCCCGCGGCGACCGGCACGTCTTCATCGAGGACCACGAGCTCGAACCGGGTGAATCGCTCGCGGATGTGCGGCAGGTGCTCCTCCGCGAGGCGGTCGGCGGAGATGAACGCCGGCCACCCCGAACCGAAGAGTGTCTCCATCTGCGCGTCGTCTCGGGGGCGCGCATTGAGTAGTTCTACCGACGTCATGGGCTCAGTCTGCGCGGAGGGCGGCCGCTAGGCGATCCCCTAACTGGACTCCTCGCGGCTAGGCCTCAGCGCCCCGCTAGGCTGCGGTTCATGACGATGCAGGCGCTCCTCAACACACTCGATGACATGCAGATCGCACTTCAGAGCGAGGACTATCACAAGGTGGGGCAGCTGTCATTCTTCGCCTACGACCACACCGGCGTCGACCTGGCGGGTGTGTACCTCGCGAAGGCGAAAGCGTGCGCCGCGAAGAACGACATGCAGGGGGCTGCCGAGGCTGTTCTGGCTGTCTTGGCCGTTGTCAACTCCCTCGGAGCGGAGTCAAAGAGATACAAGACCTCGCTTCCCAACCAGCCCTAGCCGGGTTTCGCTGCGCGAATCTGCCAGGTGACGCCGAGACGGCGACGTGCTCTGTCGAGTTGCGTCCGGTGCATCGGCTTGGCTTGCGCGTCGTCGGCTGCGATCTGAGCGAGAAGCAGCATGAGGGCTTGGACCCGCATCCACGTCTCGCCCTGGTCCCAGTCCGCTTCCCATAGGAGCTTCACGCCGTACGGGTTTCCCTCGTTCTCGGGCGCTATGGCGAGGTAGACGTCCGCAACGCTGGACGTGCCGTGCGAGTAGAGCCCTAGCGTCCGGTACATCGCGTAGATCTGGGGGCCTCCAGCGATCGCGTCGCACCGCTCCTTGAAGCTACGCGTGCTCTTGGCGCGGGCGTCCCGATTCTCTTCCTCGTCCAGTCGACGGATCACGTCGGACAGGTCAGCGAGGCCCAGGTCGGTCACCTCCTTGAAGGTCTGGCGCCGGTTCTTCGTGTCTACTGCGCTCAGCGCTGCTCCACCGTCATCGGTGACCAGTAGCCAGGCCGCGTTCATCGCGCATTCCATCGTCTGCCTGATGAGGGGCATGGCTTCGAGGTCGTGTCCTGCTCCGTGCAGCAGGAGCACCGCTCGCGAAAGGCGCGCGGCGTGGTGCGCGAAAGTCCACACCTGTATCGCGTTCGAGGGGTGCAGGCCGTCCCTCGGCGCGAACCGGCGGGAGCTGAGCTGCTCCCAGAGAGTCAGGAGCCGTTGCGTCTCGACCGTGCCGTCAGCGTGGTTGGGGCTCATTCCTCGAATCTAGAGGCGAGGCCGGCCAGCTCGACGGCCAGGCGCAGGAGGTGGAGATTCCTCCCAAGGACCTTGGACACGTCCAGGGTCCGGTGGGAGGGTGGGCGCATGTCGAAGCCTCGGACCAAGCTCGCGCGTGCTGCGCTGATCAGCAACGGGATGGTCTGGTTCGGGCTGTCGTTCATGCTCTTCGCGATCGCCGGTGAGCAGACGTACGCGGCGTTCACCGGTGAGTGGTTCAACGTGCTCGGGTGGGTGCTGATCGTCGCCGTGGCCGCCGGCCTGGCGGTCGTCGGGGTGATCGAGAACCGGAACATCCGGGCGGGGAAGAAGTACAAGCCGCGTCCTCGCCGCTGACTACCGCTCGAGCGCGCGTGGCCGTTCCACGCGCGTGACCGGGGGGTCGAGGGGGCTCTCCCCCTCGTGCGGGCCGGCCCGTTTCGGGTCGGCCCGCGCACGCGCTCAGAGCGCGAGCGTGTGGAGGATCAGGGTCGTGGAGCCGATGGGCTTTCCGAAGTCGGTGTAGTCGAGGGTCGCGCGGCGGTTGCTGATGAGGTCGAGGGCGATCAGTTCCTCCTCGGACTCATCGGTCATGTCGCCGGGCTCTTCGTCCCATTCGCGCAGCACCTGGCGGTCGGCGTCGAGGACTTTCCACAGTCCCCAGACGTGGGCGATGGGGCCGGTCGTCTCGTATTTGAAGACGAGGGCGGTCGCGGTGGGCCAGCCGTAGGCGGCCGCGGCGACGATCAGCGCTCGCGCTGCGGCGGCGGTCGCGTCGGCGTCGCCGGTCGCGGCCGCGGCGTCGACGGCGACCTCGGCGGCGCGCAGCGTCGGGTCGTCCTGGTACGGGTCGAATCGGTGGGCGGGGCGGGGTGCGGTGGTCGTGGTGGTCATGGTGGGGCCTTCCTGTGCAGCAGTGGGAGAAGAGGAG
>NZ_PSWJ01000039.1:0-21787 GCF_002932775.1 Rathayibacter sp. AY1B8
CTTCACGGGCAGGGCGCGCCGCGAGACCGCAGTAGTTGTCGCTGTCGAGCTCGAGTGCGACAACTCCTGCGCTCTCGCGGCGCGCCCTGCCCGTGAAGCACCCGCCTCCACCCACAAGGCAGAGGACGCGGACCGGGAAACGCGTGTCAGCGTTTCCCGGCAGTCCGACGAGACCCGCTCTGCGGAACGCACCCGTCGCGAAGCCGACCGCGCGCGGGGATGCGGCCCGCCGCATCCCCGCCAGACCACACAGCCCGCGGCCGTTCGGCCCACGGCGAACGCGTGGGCGGCGCTCAGAGTGCGGGAGGTAGCCTGGCAGGCACAATCTCCTCGTCAGAAAGGCGCCGGGTGTCGCACCCGCAACAAGCATGAACGTGAAGCGCATCTTCCGGGGTCCCATCCTCTACGTCGTCCTGGCGATCGTCGCGGTGTGGATCGGCTCCTCGCTGATCACCATGTCCGGCTTCCGGCCGGTCACGACGCAGGAGGGTCTCGACCTCCTGAAGGACGGCAAGGTCGACTCGGCGAAGATCGTGGACGGCGAGCAGCGCGTCGACCTCACGCTCAAGCAGGCCGACGGCGACAACGGCACGCAGGTGCAGTTCTACTACGTGGCCCCTCGCGGCGCAGAGGTCGTCGACGCGGTGTCCGCGGCCGATCTCGGCAGCACCGGCTACAACGACGAGGTCCCGCAGACCAACTGGTTCCTCTCGGCCCTCGGCTTCCTGCTCCCCATCCTCCTGATCGGCGCGTTCTTCTGGCTGATGCTCTCGGGCATGCAGGGCGGCGGCAACCGCGTCATGCAGTTCGGCAAGTCGAAGGCGAAGCTCGTCTCGAAGGAGTCGCCCAAGGTCACGTTCGGCGATGTCGCCGGCGCCGACGAGGCGATCGAGGAGCTGCACGAGATCAAGGAGTTCCTCAAGGAGCCCGCGAAGTTCCAGGCCGTCGGCGCCCGCATCCCGAAGGGCGTCCTGCTCTACGGCCCTCCCGGCACCGGCAAGACCCTGCTGGCGCGCGCGGTCGCGGGCGAGGCGGGCGTCCCCTTCTACTCCATCTCCGGATCGGACTTCGTCGAGATGTTCGTCGGCGTCGGCGCGAGCCGTGTCCGCGACCTGTTCCAGCAGGCGAAGGAGAACTCGCCGGCCATCATCTTCGTCGACGAGATCGACGCCGTCGGCCGCCACCGCGGCGCCGGCATGGGCGGCGGTCACGACGAGCGCGAGCAGACCCTCAACCAGCTGCTGGTCGAGATGGACGGCTTCGACGTCAAGACGAACGTCATCCTGATCGCGGCGACGAACCGCCCCGACATCCTCGATCCCGCGCTGCTGCGTCCGGGCCGCTTCGACCGCCAGATCGGCGTCGACGCCCCCGACCTGCTCGGCCGCAAGCGGATCCTCGAGGTCCACGGCCGCGGCAAGCCGCTCGCCGGGGGAGTCGACCTCGAGGTCGTCGCCCGCAAGACCCCGGGCTTCACCGGCGCCGACCTGGCCAACGTCCTCAACGAGGCCGCACTGCTCACCGCCCGCTCCAACGCGCAGCTGATCGACAACCGCGCGCTCGACGAGGCCATCGACCGCGTCATCGCGGGGCCGCAGCGCCGCACGCGGGTCATGCGCGACAAGGAGAAGCTGATCACCGCCTACCACGAGGGCGGACACGCTCTGGCGGCGGCGGCGATGCGCCACACCGACCCCGTGACCAAGGTCACGATCCTGCCGCGCGGCCGCGCCCTCGGCTACACGATGGTGCTCCCGCTGGAGGACAAGTACTCCACGACCCGCAACGAGCTCCTCGACCAGCTCACGTACGCGATGGGCGGCCGCGTCGCGGAGGAGATCGTCTTCCACGACCCCACCACCGGAGCGTCGAACGACATCGAGAAGGCGACCTCCATCGCCCGCAAGATGGTCACCGACTACGGCATGTCCGCGAACGTCGGAGCGGTCAAGCTCGGCCAGTCGTCGGGCGAGATGTTCCTCGGCCGCGACATGGGCCACCAGCGCGACTACTCCGAGCAGATCGCCGAGACGGTCGACGCCGAGACGCGCCAGCTCATCGAGCAGGCGCACGACGAGGCGTGGCAGGTCATCAACGACAACCGCGACATCCTCGACCGCCTCGCGATGGAGCTGCTCGAGAAGGAGACGCTCGACCACGACCAGCTGGCCGAGATCTTCAAGGACGTCCGCCGCATCGACGAGCGCCCGCAGTGGCTCTCGAGCGACAAGCGCCCCCTGTCCGACCTGCCGCCCATCGCGGTCCCGGTCGCCAAGGCGCCGATCGACTCGGGTGCGACCGACGGGGGAGTCTCCTCCGCTGGTGCCGACGAGGTCGCGCCGAAGCGCCCGCCGCTGATCAACCCGCGCCCCGCGACGGCGTAGCGCGCGCGTGCCCGTCGACAAGGCGCGCATCGAGGCGGCCGTCGCCGAGATCCTCGCGGCCATCGGGGACGACCCGGGCCGCGAGGGACTCCTCGACACGCCGCGGCGGTTCGCCGAGGCGTACGAGGAGTTCTTCGGCGGGTTCGACGACGACGCCGCGGCCCAGCTGACCGAGACGTTCGCGGTGGTCGAGGGCGGCCAGGAGTCGCCGCTCGACCAGACGGTGATCGTGCGCGACCTCGCCTTCCGCTCCGTCTGCGAGCACCACCTCCTGCCGTTCCTCGGCGTCGCGCACATCGCCTACCGGCCGCGCGAGCGGGTCGTCGGCCTCGGCCGGCTGCCGCGCGTGGTCGAGACGGTCGCGTCGCGACCGCAGATCCAGGAGCGGATGACCGAGCAGATCGCCGACGCGCTCGAGCAGGGCCTCGCTCCCGAGGGAGTGCTCGTCGTGGTCGACGCCGAGCACGGCTGCGTGCGGATGCGCGGGCCGCGCCAGACCGCGAGCTCGACCGTGACGGTCGCCGCCCGCGGCTCCCTCGCCGACCCGGCCGCCCGCGCCGAGATCATCGCGCTGATCGGCGCCGCGCGGGGGGAGTGACGTGGCCACCACCGTCGCCGACCTCACGCCGACCGGCCGCGCCGCGCTCCTGGGGATCCTCAACGTCACTCCGGACTCGTTCAGCGACGGCGGCCGCTGGCTGTCCGTCGACGACGCCGTCCGCCACGGCCTCGACCTGACCCGGCCCGCCGGGGACGGACCCGCCGCGTTCGGCGCGGACCTGGTCGACGTCGGCGGCGAGAGCACCCGTCCCGGTGCGGCGCGCGTCGACTCCGCCGCCGAGCAGGGCCGCGTGCTGCCCGTCGTCCGCGCCCTCGCCGCGGAGGGGGTGCGCGTCAGCATCGACACGATGAGCGCCGCCACGGCCGAGGCCGCCCTGGACGCGGGCGCCGTCGTCGTCAACGACGTCTCCGGCGGCCTCGCCGATCCGCGGATGCTCGCGCTCGTCGCCGAGCGCGGCGCCGTCTACATCGCGATGCACTGGCGCGGGCACAGCGCGGGCATGACCGCTCTCGCCTCCTACGGCGACGTGGTGGCGGACGTCCGCGGCGAGCTCGAGCGCCGCGTCGACGCCGCCCGTGAGGCCGGGATCCGGGACGACCGCCTCCTGCTCGACCCGGGCCTCGGCTTCGCGAAGGTCGGCGCGCACGACTGGGCGCTGCTGGCCGGGCTCGACGCGATCGTCTCGCTGGGCTTCCCGGTCCTGGTCGGCCACTCGCGCAAGCGGTTCCTCGCTCCGTTCGCCCCCGCCGGCGCCCCGGCCGCCGAGCGCGACGAGGTCTCCGCCATGCTGAGCCTCGTCGCCGCCGAGCACGGCGCCTGGGGCGTCCGGGTCCACGACGTCCGCTCGTCCGCCCGCGCCCTGGCCCTCGCCGCCCGACTTCAGGAGGAGACCCCGTGACCGCGATCGACCCCGCCGCCCTCGCCGTGCGCGACTCCATCACCCTCACCGGGCTGCGCGTGCGCGCGCACCACGGCGTCTTCGACTTCGAGCGCGAGAACGGCCAGGACTTCGTGATCGACGCGACGGTCTGGCTCGACACCGCGCCGGCGGCCGAGGGCGACGCGCTGGCCGAGACGGTGCACTACGGCGAGCTCGCGATCGCCCTGGCCGACGCGGTGACCCGCGACCCGGTCGACCTCATCGAGACCCTGGCCGAGCGCCTCGCCCGGGTCGCCCTGGGCTTCGCCGCCGCCGACGTCGTCCGCATCACCGTCCACAAGCCGGACGCGCCGATCCCGCTGCCGTTCGAGGACGTCGCCGTGCAGATCACGAGGACCCGCTCGTGAGGCCGCGGCAGGAGCGCGTCCGCCCGGTCCGCCACGTCGTGCTCGCGCTCGGCAGCAACCTCGGCGACCGCCTGGCGCACCTCGAGGAGGCGCTGCGGGCCCTCGCCACGACGCCGGGCCTGCGCATCGAGGCGGTGTCCAAGGTCGTCGAGTCGCTCGCGTGGAAGCCCGAGGGCGTCGACGAGGACGCGCCCGGGTACCTCAACGCGGTCGTGACCGGCTCGACCGTCCTCGAGCCCGACGACCTGCTCGCGGCGACGGCGGCGATCGAATCGGCCGGCGGCCGGATCCGCGGCGAGGGCGAGGAGCGCTGGGGCGACCGGACCCTCGACATCGACGTGATCGCGGTCGGCGGCGTGCTCCGCGACGACCCGCACCTGACCCTCCCGCACCCGCGGGCGGCCGAGCGGGCCTTCGTGCTCGAGCCCTGGCTCGACGCCGAGCCGGCGGCGGTCCTTCCCGGAGCCGGACCCGTGGCCGAGCTGCGCGCACGGGCGACCGACCGCGTGACCGACCACCCGGCCGGGTTGACCTGGCCGGGGCGCGACTCCGCCCGCGGCAGCACCGCCGACCCCGAGAGCAGGACCCCGTGAGGCGCACCCGCATCAGCACCCTGCTCGGACTCGGCCTCGCCGGGGCCGTCGCGGGGTTCCTCCTCGACCTCGCGATCGCCGCCGCCGGCCGCCCCGTGCTCATCCCGCCGCTGACGGTTCCGCTGACCCTGATCGTGGTCGCGGCTCTCGTGCTCGGCTTCGCCGTCCCGATCCACCGCGCCACGAAGGGCACGCTGCGCCGGCCCATCGATCCGTTCCGGGCGATGCGCGTCGTGGTGCTGGCGAAGGCGTCCAGCCACGTCGGTGCTCTGCTGCTCGGAGCCTCCGGCGGCATCCTGGTGTACCTGCTGAGCCGTGCGATCCCTTCGCTAGGCTCCGTGTGGCAGGACGTCGCGACCATCGTGGGTGCGCTCGTCCTGCTGGTGGCCGGCCTGGTCGCCGAGCACCTGTGCACCATCCCGCCGAGCGACGACGACGACAGCGCCGTCGGCGAGGTGAACCACGCCTGACGCCGACGCCCGGATCGCCGCGGGCAGTGAGGACGACGCCATGCCCGCCGAGCCCGAGGACGCGTCGCCGACGACCCGCCGCGACGCGAGGGGACGCCGGCGGGACCGCCTCGACATCACGGGGGAGTGGCGCCGCGTCTCGCCCCGGTACGTCGCGGTCGAGATCGTGTCGGCCGTCGTGTCGAGCGTGCTGCTGCTCGCCGTGCCCGTGGTGCTGATGCTGATCGGCCTGCCGTGGGGCTGGATCCCGCTGGCCGCCGCGGCCGCCCTCGCGGTGACCCTCCTGATCGTGGCCCCGCGCCGTGCGCGCGCCTACGGCTACCTCCTGCGCCAGGACGACCTGCTCTTCCGCCGCGGCATCATGTTCCAGCGCTTCGTGTCGGTGCCGTACGGGCGGATGCAGCTCATCGACGTCAACCGCGGGCCGCTCGCCCGGGCGCTCGGCCTCGCCGACCTCCGCTTCGTCACCGCCGCCGCGGCGACCGGCGTCAGCATCCCGGGCCTGGCCGAGCAGGACGCGGAGGAGCTCCGCGACCGCCTGGTCGAGCTCGCCGAGTCGCGCCGGGCCGGCCTGTGACCGAGCTCCGCGCCGTCGAGACGGACCTCGCCGACGGGGAGTGGCACCGCCTGCACCCCGCGACACCGGTCCTCAAGGGCGGGATCGGCCTGCTGGTCGTCCTCGGCATCGTGATCACGAACCTCCGCGAGCGCCTGGTCGAGCTGTTCCTGCCCGGGCCTGAGGGGTTCGAGAGCGGCGATCCGGTCGACGAGCTGCTGCGCCGCGGCCTCGTCGGCTGGGCGCTGCTGGCGGTCGCGGTGGGCCTGGCGGTCGCCGTCTTCGCGTTCTGGCTGTCCTGGCGGATGCACACCTTCCGCATCACGGACGAGGTCGTCGAGGTGCGCTCCGGCGTGCTCTTCCGGACCAACCGGCGGGCGCGGCTGGACCGCATCCAGGGCATCGCGGTGCAGCGTCCGCTGTTCGCGCGGCTGTTCGGGGCCGCGAAGCTCGAGGTGAGCGTGGCCGGGCAGGACGCGAACGTCCAGCTGTCGTACCTCGGCTCGCGGCTGGTGGACGCCCTGCGCCGCGACATCCTGCGGCTCGCCTCCGGGGTGCGCGAGCGGGAGGCGACGGTCGACGGCGCGGCGCCCGCGGGCGGGTTCCTGGCGCGGCGGCTGGAGGAGTTCGGTGAGCCTCAGGACGAGACGCCGCCCGAGTCGGTCGTCTCGATCCCGCCGGGCCGGCTCCTCGGCTCGCTCGTCTTCAGCGGCTTCACGCTGTTCCTGGCAGCCTCGGTCGTCGCCGTGGTGTTCGTCGCCGTCTACGGCTCGCCCTACGTGCTCTTCGCGATCTTGCCGGGCCTGATCGGCTCGGGCAGCTACTACGTCCGCCAGTTCGTGCGCTCGCTCCGGTACTCGATCGCCGCGACGCCCGACGGCGTGCGAGTCGGCTACGGCGTGCTCTCGACCAGCAGCGACACGATCCCGCCCGGCCGGATCCACGCCGTCGAGATCACGCAGCCGCTGCTCTGGCGCCCCTTCGGCTGGTGGCAGGTGCGGATCGACCGCGCCGGCCACGCGGCCTCCCGCGGGGCGAACGGCGAGCCGAACACCACGATCCTGCCCGTGGGCGACCTCGCCGCCGTCGAGCGCGTCCTCGCCCTCCTGCTGCCCGGACCGGCCGAGGGAGCGGAGTCGACGCCCGTCGGAGACGCGCTTCGGCACCGCGACGCGGCCGGCTTCACCCGGGCGCCGCGCTCGGCGGTGTGGCTCCGCCCCTTCTCGTTCCGGAGGACCGGGTACCGGCTGACGGACGAGGTCGCGATCCTGCGCAGCGGAGCGGTCTGGCGGCGGGTCGCCGTGGTGCCCCTGGCGCGGATGCAGAGCGTCGGGGTCCAGCAGGGACCGCTCCAGCGCCTGCTCGGGCTGGCCTCGGCGCGCGTGCACACGGTGGCCGGCCCCGTCACTCCGCTCGTGCCGGTGATGAGCGCAGCCGACGGACTCGCCTTCTTCGAGAGCCTCGCGACGGCCGGAGTGCGGGCCGCCGACCGCGACGCGAGCCACCAGTGGGGGCGGCGGGCGGCCGCACCCGCCCTGCCCGACTGGCCCGCTCCGGAGGGGGAACCGCATGCCTGAGAATCGCCGCGACGGACGCCTGGGCGTCGGCGTGATCGGTGCCGGACGCGTGGGCCCGGTGCTGGGTGCCGCGCTCGCCGGGGCCGGCCACGCCGTGATCGGGATCGCCACCACCAGCGAGAGCGGCCGCGAGCGCGCCGACGCGCTGCTCCCCGGAGTCCCCGTGCTCGCGATCCCCGAGCTCGTCGAGCGCAGCGAGCTGGTGATCGTCGCCGTCCCCGGGAGCGAGATCGCCGCCCTGGTCGCGGGGCTCGCCGCGACCGGAGCGTGGCAGCCCGGCCAGCTGGTGCTGCACACGGCACCCGAGCACGGCTACGGGGTGCTCGCTCCGGCGCTCGCCTCCGGGGTCATCCCCCTGGCAGTCCACCCGGCGATGGCCTTCAGCGGCACCAGCCTCGACCTGGCGCGCCTCGCCGAGACCTACTTCGCCGTGTCGGCACCGGGCCCGGTGCTGCCGATCGCGCAGGCGCTGGTGGTCGAGATGGGCGGGGAGCCGGTGACCGTGGCGGAGTCGGACCGCGCCGCCTACGCGGAGGCCGTCTCGACCGCCACGACCTTCTCGACGGCGATCGTCGACCAGGCGGCGGGTCTGCTGGCGGGCATCGGCGTCGAGAAGCCGGGCTTCTTCCTCTCCAGCCTCGTCCGCTCCTCCGTCGACGACGCCCTGCGCCGCGCGGCGGGCTGACGGGCGGCGCCGCTCGAGACGCCGCTCCCGGGTGGGACGCCGCTCGGGAGGCGGTGCCTCGCGGAGGAGCACGGCGTCTCCATGCCGAGGGCCCCGGTGGTCGCGGGCCCGCCGGTAGCATCGTCGGGTGATCAGCACCGTCCACCGCATCGGCGACCTCCGCGAGCGGCTGCAGGAGGCGCGGCGGGCCGGTCGGCGCATCGCGCTCGTGCCGACGATGGGCGCCCTGCACGCCGGGCACCTCGCCCTCGTCGAGCGGGCGCGCGAGCTGGCCGACGTCGTCGTCGTGTCGGTGTTCGTGAATCCGCTGCAGTTCGGTCCGACCGAGGACCTGGACCGCTACCCGCGCGACCTCGAGGGCGACACCGCCCTGCTCGACGCGGCCGGGGCCGACCTCCTCTTCGCCCCGGGAGTCGCCGAGATGTATCCCGACGGGCCGTCCTCGACGCGGGTCGTCGCGGGCGAGGTCGGCGGCCTCTACGAGGGGCGCGCGCGGCCGGGCCACTTCGACGGGATGCTCACCGTCGTCGCCAAGCTCCTGAGCATCGCCCAGCCGGACGTCGCGGTCTTCGGGCAGAAGGACGCGCAGCAGCTGTTCCTCGTGCGCCGCATGGTCCGCGACCTCGACCTGCCCGTCGCGATCGAGGGCGTCGGCATCGTGCGGGAGGAGGACGGGCTCGCCCGCTCCAGCCGCAACCGCTACCTCGACGAGGAGCAGCGCCGCGCGGGCCTCGTGCTCCCGCGCCTCCTCGCGGCCGCCACGGAAGCCGCGGACCGCGGTGCCGCCGCAACGATCGAGGCCGCCGAGGCCGTCGCGCACGCCGAGCCGCTCGTTAAGCTGGACTACCTCGTCGTCGTGGATCCCGCGACGCTCCTCCCGGTCGACGCCGACCACCGCGGCCCGGCACTCGTGCTCGTCGCCGCGATCGTCGGCACCACCCGCCTCCTCGACAACGCCCCGATCCTGCTCGCCTGATCGCGGCCGTCCGCCCCGAACCGAAAGCACCGCGACCCCTCATGGCCGACACCCCCGACGTCCCCGAGTCCACGACCCCCGCCGCCGAGCAGTCCGACTCCGAGCAGGCCGCCGCCGAGCGGGCCGCGCAGCAGGAGGCCTCCGAGCAGAAGGCCGTCCGCCTCGCCAAGCGCGAGCGCCTGCTCGAGCTCGCGGGCGACGACCTCGGCGCCGGCGCCTACCCCGTCGCGGTCGGAGTCACCGACACCATCGCGGCCGTCCGGGCGCGCCACGAGGGCATCGAGCCGGACGTGAAGACCGGCGAGCGCGTCGGCCTCGCGGGCCGCGTGGTGTTCCAGCGCAACACGGGCAAGCTCTGCTTCGCGACGCTGCAGGCCGGCGACGGCGAGCGGATCCAGGCCATGGTCTCGCTCGGCGACGTGGGCGAGGAGTCGCTGGCGGCGTGGAAGGAGCTCGTCGACCTGGGCGACCACCTCTTCGTCGAGGGCGAGGTCGTCTCGAGCAAGCGCGGCGAGCTGAGCGTGTGGGTGTCGGAGTGGACGATCGCCGCGAAGTCGATCCTGCCGCTGCCGAACCTGCACAACGAGCTCGGCGACGAGACCCGGATGCGCCAGCGCTACCTCGACCTGATCGTGCGCCCCCAGGCCCGCGAGACGGTCGTCACCCGCGCCCGCGTGAACGCCTCCCTCCGCGACACCTTCGCCTCGCACGAGTTCCTCGAGGTCGAGACCCCGATGCTGCAGGTGATGCACGGCGGCGCCTCCGCCCGCCCCTTCGCCACGCACTCGAACGCCTTCGACACCGAGCTGTACCTGCGCATCGCGCCCGAGCTCTACCTCAAGCGGGCGGTCGTCGGCGGCATCGACCGGGTCTTCGAGATCAACCGCAACTTCCGCAACGAGGGCGCCGACTCCACCCACTCGCCCGAGTTCGCGATGCTCGAGGCCTATCAGGCGTACGGCGACTACAACTCGATCGCCGACCTCACCCAGGAGCTGATCCAGAACGCGGCGCAGGCCGTCGCGGGCTCGCACGTGGTCACCTGGGCCGACGGCACCGAGTTCGACCTCGGCGGCCGGTGGGACCGCATCTCGATGTACGAGAGCCTGTCGCTCGCGGCCGGAATCGCGATCACCCCGGAGACGGAGCTCGCCGAGCTCGAGACCCTCGCCGCGCGCGAGGGCGTCGAGGTGCACGTCCCCACGCACGGCAAGTACGTCGAGGAGCTGTGGGAGCACTTCGTGAAGGGCGGCCTGACGCGTCCGACCTTCGTGATGGACTTCCCCGTCGACACCTCGCCGCTCGTGCGCGCGCACCGCAGCATCCCGGGCGTCGTCGAGAAGTGGGACCTCTACGTCCGCGGCTTCGAGCTGGCCACCGGCTACTCCGAGCTGATCGACCCGGTCGTGCAGCGCGAGCGCTTCGTCGAGCAGGCCCGCCAGGCCGCCGCGGGCGACGACGAGGCGATGCGCCTAGACGAGGACTTCCTCCGCGCCCTCGAGCACGGCATGCCCCCCACCGGCGGCATGGGCATGGGCATCGACCGCCTCCTGATGGCGATCACCGGCCTCGGGATCCGCGAGACGATCCTGTTCCCGCTCGTCAAGTAGGGTCGCAGGAGCCGGGGGGGGAGACATGGTCAGGGCATCGAGCATCGTCGCGGCCGTCGCAGCGGGCGTCCTCACGATCGCGCAGTTCGGAGTGGGGACCGCGGTCGCCGCGAGCGTCCTCACCTCCTCCGGCGACGTCGGCACCGCGCTGGCCGACCGGCGAGCGGCCGAGGCGTTCACGCCCGACCCCACGATCGCCGGCTTCGCGGAGCGGACCGCCATGTCCGACCGCGGCCGCGCCCTCTACTACGCGTCGAGCCCGTCGGTCGAGCCGACCGCCGGCTTCAACGACCTCTGCGGCTACGGCGCCTCCGACGACATCGTCCTCGGCTGCTACACCGGCACCAGCATCTACATCTCGGACGTCGCCAACCCCGACCTCGACGGGATCCGCGACGTCACGGCGGCCCACGAGATGCTGCACGCCGCGTGGGTGCGGCTCGACGCGGAGGAGCAGGCCGAGCTGGGCGACGAGCTCGAGGCCGCGTACGAGACCCTCCCGCAGGACGGCACGATCGCCGAGCGCCTCGAGCTGTACCGCACCGGCGGCCTCGGCGAGCGCGTCAACGAGCTGCACTCGATCCTGGGGACCGAGGTGGCCGACCTGCCGCCCGCGCTCGAGGCGCACTACGCCGAGTTCTTCGACGACCGCTCCGTCGTCGTGGGCCTGAACGCCCGCTACGAGGCGGTCTTCACCGATCTCGAGAACCGCATCGAGGACCTGGTCTCCCGGATCGAGACGATGTACGCCGACCTCACGGCGCGGGTCGACGCGAACAACGCCGAGTACGACGCGCTCAACGTCGAGATCGACGACTTCAACTCGCGCGCCGACAGCGGCGACTTCGGATCGACGGCCGAGTTCGAGACGGAGCGCGCCGATCTGCTCGCCCGCAGCCAGGCCGTCGACGCCACCCGCGCCGCCATCGACGCGGACATCGCCGTGTACGACGGCCTGCGCTCGGAGCTGGAAGGCCTCAACTCCGATGCCGCGGCGCTGAACAAGTCGGTCGAGAGCCAGTAGCGCCCAGCGCCCGCGAAGGCCGCTGGGCGCACGGCCCCCCGGGCTCACGGCTCCCGCGCCGGTGCCGCGGGTAGGATCGCCGCATGGACTGGGAGCTGTGGAACCAGGGGCTGTGGGCCCTCGTGCCGACGATCACGGTCGGAGCCATCTTCTGGTTCGTGATGCGCGCCCTCATCCGCTCGGACCGCAACGAGCGCCGAGCGTACGACCGCATCGAGGCCCGCGAGCGCGAGCGCCGCGGCCTGCCTCCCCGCGACGCCTCCTGACCACCGCCGCCGCGCGGGTGCCTTCCACGCCCGCTGAGCGGCTCCGCACGACGAACGAGGAGGCGCGGTGCCCGCACCCGACTGGGCGGTGATCCTCCCGATCGCGGCCGTCGTCGTCGAGCTCGTGGTCCGCGTGATCGCCGTCATCGTCGTGCCGCGGAACCGCCGTCCGACCACCGGCCTCGCCTGGCTGATGGCGATCTTCCTGATCCCGTACGTCGGCATCCTGCTGTTCCTCTTCATCGGGAGCTACCGGCTGCCGCGCAAGCGCCGCCGGAAGCAGCAGGAGATCAACCGGTTCATCCTGGAGTCGACCGACGGCATCGACCGCGTCGCCCGGGAGCACCCGTGGCCGCAGTGGCTGGAGTCGGTGGTCACCCTCAACCGCAACCTCGGCGCGATGCCGCTGGTCGGCGGGAACGACGCGCGCCTCCAGGGCGACTACGAGCAGACCATCCGCGCGATGGCCGCCGAGATCGACCGCGCCCGCCGGTACGTGCACTGCGAGTTCTACATCCTCGCCGCCGACTCGACCACCGCGCCCTTCTTCGACGCGCTCGACCGCGCGGTGGCGCGCGGGGTGCGCGTGCGGATCCTCCTCGACCACATCGCGTCGATCCGCGTGCCCGGCTACTACAGCGGCACCCACCGCCGGCTGCGCGCCCTCGAGCGGGCGGGCGCCTCGTGGTCGTACATGCTCCCCGTGCGGCCGTGGCGCGGGCAGTACCAGCGGCCGGACCTGCGCAACCACCGCAAGCTGCTGATCGTCGACGGCAACGCGGCCTTCATGGGCTCGCAGAACGTCGTCGACTCCAGCTACAACAAGCGCGGCAACATCCGCCGCGGCCTGCACTGGCACGACCTGATGGTGCGCCTCGAGGGGCCGGTGGTGCAGGGCATCAACGCCATCTTCATCACCGACTGGTACAGCGAGACCGACGAGCTGCTCCTCCGGGAGTCGGAGCCGATGGAGGCGCTGCAGCAGCGCGACACCATCGACTGCCAGGTGGTGCCGAGCGGCCCGGGGTTCGAGGGCGAGAACAACCTGCGCCTGTTCCTGACGCTGCTCTACTCGGCGCAGAAGTCGATCATCATCACCAGCCCGTACTTCGTGCCCGATGAGGCGATGCTCTACGCGATCACGACGGCGACCCGGCGGGGCGTGCACGTGGAGCTCTTCGTCTCCGAGATCGGCGACCAGGCCGTGGTCTACCACGCCCAGCGCTCGTACTACGAGACGCTGCTGACCGCGGGCGTGCGCATCTGGATGTACCGCAAGCCGACCATCCTGCACGCGAAGCACTTCACGATCGACGACGACGTCGCCGTGATCGGCTCGAGCAACATGGACATGCGCTCCTTCACGCTCAACCTCGAGGTCTCGCTGATGGTGCGCGGCTCGGAGTTCGTCGAGGATCTGCGCCAGGTGCAGCAGGACTACCGCGAGCACTCCCGTGAGCTGACCCTCCGCGAGTGGCGGCAGCAGCCGCTCCGCTCGACCCTGCTCGACAACCTGGCGCGGCTCACCTCGGCGCTGCAGTAGCGCGGCTCCCGTCCGCCCGCAGGCGGAGGATGCGCGGCCCCGGCTCGTCGCGCAAGGCCCTGTGCGGGCCGCCGCGCCCCGCGTAGCGTCGGAGCGTCCTCAGCACCATCCGGTTCCGCCTGCCCGGCGCCGGGTTCGAGAAGGGAACGGACATGACGGCATCCCGTACGACGCGCATCCTCATCCTCGGCGGCGGCTACGTCGGCCTGTACACGGCCTGGGGCCTCGAGAAGAGGCGGGGGGAGGCGCCGATCGACGTCACCGTCGTCGAGCCGAACCCCTACATGACCTACCAGCCGCTGCTGCCCGAGGTCGCCGGCGGGCACGTCCAGCCGCGCCACGTCACGGTGCCGCTGGTCTCCGCGCTCAAGCGCACCCGCGTGATCCGCGGCGCGATCACCGGCGTGAGCCTCGCCGAGCGCAGCGCCACCGTCGCCGCGATGGACGGCTCCACCCGCACGATCGAGTTCGACCAGGTCGTCTTCGCGCTCGGAGCCGTCACCCGAACGTTCCCCACGCCGGGCCTCGCCGAGCACGGCATCGGCTTCAAGACGGTGGAGGAGGCGGCGCACCTGCGCGACCGCGTCATCGAGAACATCGCGAAGGCGGCGCTCACCACCGATCCCGCCGAGCGCCGGCGCCTGCTCACCTTCGTCTTCGTCGGCGGCGGCTACACCGGCGTCGAGGCGCTGAGCGAGCTGCTCGACCTCAGCCGCAAGACCCTCGCCGCGCAGCCCTCCCTCTCGATGGGCGACGTCACCTGGCACCTCGTCGAGGCACTGGACCGGGTCGCCCCCGAGGTCGGTCCCGAGCTCTCGAAGTGGACGCTCGACCACCTCCGCTCGCGCGGCGTGCACGTGCACCTGAAGACGACGATGCCCTCCTGCGAGGACGGCGTCGTGGAGCTCTCCTCGGGCGAGCGCATCCCGACGGCCACGATCGTGTGGACCGCCGGCGTGAAGCCGAACCCGATCCTCGACGCGACCGACGCGCCCCGCGGGCCGAAGGGCCACGTCATGGCGGATGCGCGCCTGCGGGTCATCCGCGAGGACGGCGAGCCGGTGGGCGGCGCCTGGGCGGCCGGCGACGGCGCGCAGGTGCCGGACCTCACCAGCGAGAAGCAGCCCGCGTACTACCCGCCGAACGCGCAGAACGCGGTCCGGCAGGCCAAGCTCCTGGCGCGCAACATCATCGCCGACCTCACCGGAGGCACCGTGGAGGAGTACCGGCACGCCTCAGTCGGGACCGTCGCCGAGTACGGCATCGGCAAGGGCGCGGGCCTGATCAAGGGCGTGAAGCTGCGCGGCCTCCCCGCCTGGCTCGCGCACCGCGCCTACCACGGAGCGGCGATGCCGACCCTGGACCGCAAGTGGCGGATCATCACGGGCTGGCTCGTCGACGCCGTCACTCCGCGCGACCTCTCGCCGATGAGCGCGCTGCAGGATCCTCGCCGCGCCTTCCGCGAGACGGCCGAGGCCACCGACCGCGAGGCAGCAGCGAAGGCCGCCGCGAAGAAGGAGTCGGACGCGTCCTGACGCGCCGGTGAGAGCGCGGGAGTCGCGGTGGTCGAGCGGGATCATCGCGACTCCCGCGCTCCCGAGTCGTGGGCCCGCCTCGGAGCGCCTCGGCCTGACGGTCTCGGCTCAGGCCCGGCGGCGCGGCTTGAGGCGCACGGTCGGCAGCACGGGCGCGGGGAGCGCGCGTCCGCCGTACCCGTCGACGGTGCCGAACGGTCCCGCGGGATCCGCCCCGGCGATCACGTCGGACTGCCAGCGCTCGCGGGCGGCCGCCACGTCGTCGTGGCTGCGGCCGACGAAGTTCCACCACATCACCAGCTCCTCGGCGAACGGCTCGCCGCCGAGCAGCACCACGCGGGCTCCCGCATCCCCGGCGGTCAGCACCAGGTGCGAGCGGCCGGGCGTCAGGTAGGCGAGGTCCGAGCGCGGGACGTCCGCACCCTCGACCGCCACGGGGCCGGCGTCGACGAGCACGCCGTACTCCCACGACTCCTCGACCGGCAGCTCGACCCGGGCACCCGGCTCGAGGTCGATCTGGGCGGCGACCAGCGGAGTGAAGGTGCTCGCGGGCACCGACGCGCCCAGCATCCCTCCGACGAAGACGCGCACCAGCGCGCCGGGCAGCTCCACGGGCACGCCGCGGTGGTGCTCGAAGAACGGATCGACGAGCCGCGCCTCCTCGGGCAGCGCGACCCAGAGCTGCACCCCGTGCAGAACGGGCGCGCCCCCGGTCGAGACCTCCGAGTGCGAGATGCCGCGTCCGGCCGTCATCAGGTTGAGCTCGCCCGGGCGCACCACGGCGAGGCTGCCGACGCTGTCGCGGTGCTCGATCTCGCCCTCGAAGAGCCAGCTCACGGTCTGCAGGCCCGTGTGCGGGTGCGGCGGGACGTCCATCCCGGCCTCCTCGCCGAGCCGCACCGGGCCGTAGTGGTCGGCGAAGCACCACGCGCCGATCGTCGAGCGCGATCGCTGCGGGAGGGTGCGGCGCACCTCGATCGCACGCGGACCGCCGAGCGGGACGAGCCGCGCCTCCAGGATCTCGACCGCGCCGGGCTCGCGAGGGACCGGCTCCGCGGCGACGGGGAGCTCGTCGGGATGCTCCTCCAGGTTGCTCATGCGGGAAGTGTATGCCTTCGCATGGACCGGTGGACGGGACCGCCGCCCGCACCCCTCCCGGATCGCGTGCACGCCCAGGGCGAACAGGCCTGCTCACCGGGGGGAGCGCTGGTTACAGTCGACGTATCGGAGCCCACCCCTGCGGGTTCTGTAGGGAGTGACAGCATGTTCGAGAGATTCACCGATCGCGCGCGGCGCGTCGTCGTCCTGGCCCAGGAAGAGGCCAAGATGCTCAATCACAACTACATCGGCACGGAGCACATCCTGCTCGGCCTGATCCACGAGGGCGAGGGAGTGGCCGCCAAGGCGCTCGAGTCCCTCGGGATCTCGCTCGACGCTGTGCGCGAGCAGGTGCAGGACATCATCGGCCAGGGGCAGCAGCAGCCGACCGGCCACATCCCCTTCACGCCTCGGGCGAAGAAGGTCCTCGAGCTGTCCCTGCGCGAAGCGCTGCAGCTCGGCCACAACTACATCGGGACCGAGCACATCCTGCTCGGCCTCATCCGCGAGGGCGAGGGCGTCGCCGCTCAGGTGCTGGTCAAGCTCGGTGCCGACCTGAACCGCGTGCGCCAGCAGGTCATCCAGCTGCTCTCCGGCTACCAGGGCAAGGAGCAGGTCGCCGTGGGCGGTGAGCAGCAGCAGCCTCAGGGGGGATCGCAGATCCTCGACCAGTTCGGACGCAACCTCACCCAGGCGGCGCGCGACAACAAGCTCGACCCGGTCATCGGGCGCGAGAAGGAGATCGAGCGGGTCATGCAGATCCTCTCCCGCCGCTCCAAGAACAACCCCGTCCTGATCGGCGAGCCCGGCGTCGGCAAGACCGCCGTCGTCGAGGGCCTCGCCCAGGCGATCGTGCGCGGCGACGTGCCCGAGACGCTGAAGGACAAGCAGCTCTACACGCTCGACCTCGGCTCGCTCATCGCCGGATCCCGCTACCGCGGTGACTTCGAGGAGCGCCTCAAGAAGGTCACGAAGGAGATCCGCACCCGCGGCGACATCATCACCTTCATCGACGAGATCCACACCCTCGTCGGCGCAGGGGCCGCTGAGGGCGCGATCGACGCCGCCTCGATCCTCAAGCCGCTGCTCGCCCGCGGCGAGCTGCAGACCATCGGCGCGACCACGCTCGACGAGTACCGCAAGCACTTCGAGAAGGACGCCGCTCTCGAGCGCCGCTTCCAGCCGATCCAGGTCGCGGAGCCGTCGCTGCCCCACACGATCAACATCCTCAAGGGCCTGCGCGACCGCTACGAGGCGCACCACAAGGTGTCCATCACCGACGGCGCGATCGTCTCGGCGGCCAACCTGGCCGACCGCTACATCAGCGACCGCTTCCTCCCCGACAAGGCGATCGACCTGATCGACGAGGCAGGCGCACGCCTGCGCCTCTCGATCCTCTCGGCGCCGCCGGAGCTGCGCGACTTCGACGACCGCATCGCCGTGGTCCGCTCCGCCAAGGAGGCCGCGATCGAGGACCAGGACTTCGAGAAGGCCGCGTCGCTCCGCGACGAGGAGAAGCAGCTGCTCGGTGAGCGTCTGCGCCTCGAGAAGCAGTGGAAGTCGGGCGACGTCAAGGCCACCGGCGTGGTCGACGAGGGCCTGATCGCCGAGGTCCTCGCCCAGGCGACGGGCATCCCGGTCTTCAAGCTCACGGAGGAGGAGTCCTCGCGGCTCGTCTTCATGGAGAAGGCCCTGCACCAGCGCGTCATCGGCCAGGAGGAGGCCATCGCGGCACTCTCGCGGACGATCCGCCGCACCCGCGCGGGCCTCAAGGACCCCAAGCGCCCCTCGGGCTCGTTCATCTTCGCCGGCCCCACGGGCGTCGGGAAGACCGAGCTGGCCAAGGCGCTCGCCGAGTTCCTCTTCGACGACGAGAATGCGATGATCTCGCTCGACATGTCGGAGTACGGCGAGAAGCACACCGTCTCGCGGCTGTTCGGCGCCCCTCCCGGGTTCGTCGGCTTCGAGGAGGGCGGCCAGCTCACCGAGAAGGTGCGCCGCAAGCCGTTCAGCGTGGTCCTCTTCGACGAGATCGAGAAGGCGCACCCGGACATCTTCAACTCGCTCCTCCAGATCCTGGAGGAGGGTCGACTGACCGACGGCCAGGGCCGTGTCGTCGACTTCAAGAACACCGTCATCATCATGACCACCAACCTCGGTGCTCGTGACATCGCCGGTGGTCCCGTCGGGTTCCAGATCGAGGGCGACAACGCCACCGGCTACGACCGCATGCGCGGCAAGGTCAACGAGGAGCTCAAGAAGCACTTCAAGCCCGAGTTCCTCAACCGCGTGGACGACGTCATTGTCTTCCCGCAGCTGTCGAAGCCCGAGCTGCTCCAGATCGTCGACCTCTTCATCAAGCGCCTGGGCGACCGCCTGCTCGACCGCGACATGACGGTGGAGCTGACTCAGCCGGCCAAGGAGCGCCTGATCGAGGTCGGGTTCGACCCGGCGCTCGGTGCGCGCCCCCTGCGCCGCGCGATCCAGCGAGAGATCGAGGACCAGCTGTCCGAGCGGATCCTGCACGGCGAGCTCGGCGCCGGAGACCACATCCACGTGGACTTCGCCGACAACAGGTTCGTCTTCACCACGACCCCGCGCCTGATCTCGATCAGCGCCGGCGCGTCCACCGGAGCGGCCACGGCCGGCCCGGCGACGCCCGACCTGATGTCGTAGCAGGCTGCCGAACGACCCCGTGCCCGTCCCCTCTCGCGAGGGGGCGGGCACGTCGTCGTCCGGCGGTGGGCGCCTGCTCGCAGGATCCCGCGCCCGGTGCGGCCTAGGCTTGTCGAATGGCCGATTGGAAGTACCCGGTGCGCCGCGCGCGCACGAGCGATGTCCCCTTCATCCAGGAGCTCAGCGAGCCGCTCGTGAACGAGCGCATCCTCCTGGGCAAGGACCGCGTGGTGCTCTACGGCGCCGTGCAGGAGTTCCGCATCGCCGAGGACGGCCACGGGACGGCGATCGGCTGCGGTGCGCTGCATGTGATGTGGGACGACATCGCGGAGGTGCGCACCCTCGCGGTCGCGCAGGGCTGGCTCGGGAGGGGTGTGGGTCACCACATCCTGGAGCGCCTCGAGAACGACGCGCGCGAGCTCGGCCTGAAGCGCCTGTTCTGCCTCACCTTCGAGGTCGACTTCTTCGCCCGCCACGGCTTCGAGCCGATCGGCGAGAAGGTCGTCGACCCCGAGGTCTACGCCGAGCTGCTCCGCTCTCCCGACGAGGGAGTCGCCGAGTTCCTCGACCTCGCCCGGGTGAAGCCGAACACGCTCGGCAACACCCGCATGCTGAAGACGCTCTGACCGCCGCCACGTCGTAGCCTGTCCCGGTGACTCCGCCGCCCCGCCGCCTGCCCTCCCGGGTCTACCGGCGACGCCGCGCGGGAGTGCTGCTCGCGCTGGTCGTCATCGTCGCGGGCCTGGCGGTGGTGCTGTCGCTGCTCCCGCGGATGACCGGCTCCGACGCCGCGTCGAGCCCCACGCCGACCGTCGTGCTGCCGACGCTCTACCCGACCACCTCGCCCGGTGCGACGCCCGGCGCCGCACCCGCCTGCTCGGCCGACTCCGTCGCCGTCACCGCGGTCACGGACGCCACGAGCTACGCGCCCGGCGAGGATCCGCAGCTCTCGCTCTCGCTGGCCAACATCTCGAGCACCGACTGCGTGATCGACGCGGGCACGAGCAAGCAGGTCTTCACGATCACGAGCGGCTCCGAGCAGATCTGGACCTCCACGGACTGCCAGACCGGCGCGGCCGATCTGCCGGTGCTCCTCCAGGCGGGCCGCTCGGTGATGGGCAGCGCGCTGACGTGGGACCGCACCCGCTCCTCCGCCGACACCTGCTCCGGCGGACGCGAGGCGGTCGAGGCGGGCGGCGCCGCCTACAACCTGTCGGTGTCGGTCGCCGACATCCCCTCGGGCTCGCCCACGCAGTTCCTGCTCCAGTAGTCCGCCCGGGGGACGTGCCGGGCGTGCGTCGGCGCGTAGCATCGCAGGCATGTGGGGGCTGCTCGGCACGATCCTGTCCCCCTCGACCGGCCGGGCGGGGGTGGTCGCGCGGCGCGCGGCGGCCGTGGCCCTCGCGGTCCCGCTGCTGGTCGGCGGAGCGGCGGCGCAGGCCGTGGCGGCTCCGCACCCTGTCGCGGCTCCGCAGCCCGTCGCGGGTGTCGTGCGCGCGGATGTGGACGGCTTCCGGTTCTCGGAGTACTCGGCCGACTTCCGTCTCGACCGCGACGAGGAGGGCCGCTCGACGCTGACCACTGTCGAGACCTTCGTCGCCGAGTTCCCGCCGTCGCAGAACCGCGGCATGCAGCGCGCGATCCCGCTCGACTACGAGGGGCACCCGACCGACGTCGACCTGGTGTCCGTCACCGACGGCGACGGGGAGGCGCGGCCGGTCGACACCGAGCGCGAGGACGGCTTCCTCCTGGTCACCAGCGCGGCGGACGAGTTCGTCAGCGGCAGCCAGACCTACGTCTTCACCTACACGCAGCACAACACGACCCTGCCTGGATCCGGCACGCGCAGCGGCGAGGACGAGTTCTACTGGGACGTCAACGGCACGGGCTGGCGCCAGTCCTTCGACCGCTACGACGTGCGCGTCGAGCTCGCCGGGTCGCTGGCCTCCGCCGCGACGGGGACCGTCAGCTGTTACCGGGGACCGGAGGGCTCGACGACGCCCTGTCCGATCGGCCGCGACGGCGCGGTCGTCACGGCATCGGGGGAGTCGCTGGCTCCGGGGGAGAACGTGACCGTGGCGATCGGCTTCGCTCCCGGGACCTTCACGCCGCGCGACGACCGCTACCTCGCCTCCGGCTGGTCCTGGGTGCAGCTGGGCGGCCTCGCCGCGGTCCTGATCGGCCTCGCGCTCGCCGTGCACCGCCGCCGGACCGTGCTCCGCGACGCTCCCGGCCGCCCGACCGTCGTCGCCGAGTACGACCCGCCCGCGGAGGGGCTGTTCCTCTCCGCCGCGCTGCTGCGGAAGACGTCGAAGGCCCCCGCGGCCGGACTCCTGGACGCCGCCGTCCGCGGTCTCGTGCGCATCGAGGAGACGGGGGAGGGGCGGAAGCAGGAGTACGCCGTGCGGGTGCTCGACCCTGCGACGACGCCGACGCGACGCGCGGGACGCCCGCGGCCCCTCGCCTCCGACGACCGCGAGTTCCTCGACATCGCCCTCGGCCGGGTGCCGGGGACGGTGCGTGAGCTCTCCGGCAAGGACAAGGAGTTCGGCAAGGCCGTCGGACAGTTCCAGACCGCGCTGGGCAACCGGGTGACCGAGGCGGGACTGAAGAAGGCCGGGACGATCGGCGGCAGCGTGCTCGTGATCGTCCCGCTGCTGCTGGGTGTCATGGCCGCCTTCCTGGGCGCGATCCTCCTGATGACCCGATCCTTCGGCGGAGCGCTCCCGCTCGTGCTGATGCTGGTCGCGATCGTCGCGGCCGTCGTCGGGACGATCCTGGTCTCGAGGGTGCCGCTGACGGCCGCGGGCGCGGAGCTGCGCGACCATCTGCGCGGGCTCGAGCTGTACATCCGTCTGGCCGAGGCCGACCGGATCGCGATGCTGCAGTCGCCCCGCGGGGCGACTGCAGCATCGCGATCCGGTCGGCCTCGGCCAGACGGATGT